>JAZUHV010000144.1:0-12535 GCA_045641925.1 Butyrivibrio sp. | reverse complement strand
AGCATTCCATCCATCTTATTCTTCTCCTCTCAGTATTTGTGTAATTCGTACGGCAAAATTGTCATTTGCAGATCCAGGCAAAGCCTTGAACTTCTTTATATTGCCGACATAAACGTCTAATTCATCATCAACTCTAGTGTTGATTTTTATGATATCTCCTACGGCAAGACCAGCAAAATCGCTAACAGAAATGGAGCTTTCGCCCAAGACCGCCTTAACTGGGATCTGTGCTCTGGAAATAAGACTTGAAATCGCTTCGTCATAGGAATTAACATCACGATTCTGCATTGTAGAGAACCAGTACTTGGTATTTAACTTGTCCATAACCGGCTCTAAAACAACATATGGAAGACAGACATTCATCAAGCCTTCCGTTTCACCAATTTTAATATTGATTGTGATAATCGCAATCATTTCTGTCGGTGAAATAATTTGTGCAAACTGTGAATTCGTTTCGATTCGTTCCATACGCGGAGAAATGGAAACTACGTTCTGCCATGGTTCGCGTAATAAATTTACACAAATGTTATATATTCTTTCGATAATTGTAAGCTCAATTTCCGAAAAATCTCTTGTTTTATCCAACGGTGCACCCGGTCCACCAAGCAATCGATCCACGATGGTAAATCCCAAGCTACTCGCAAGTTCCATAATGATATTTCCTTGCAGTGGATCAAAATTCACTACGCCTAAAAGCACCGGATTAGAAAGTGCATTGGAAAACTCAGAGTAAATAACTGCTTCTGAGTTAATTACTTCAACGTTAACCGGCATACGCAAATACGCAGGCAGGTTTGTGGATAAAAGTCGTCCGTAATGTTCAAAAATAATTTCAAGAGTTCGAAGATGTTCCTTTGAGAATTTCGCAGGTCTCGCGAAGTCGTAATTCTTAACGGTCTTCTCGTCTTGACCCTTCATTTCTTCAACATCAAGTTCGCCACTGGAAAGAGCTTTCAGCAGATTATCAATCTCATTCTGCGAAAGGACTTCGCTCATCTTCTCTCACCACCTTTACAAATAAGATACGGAAATATCCAGTCCGTTACTGTACAGTGAATGAATAGAATGATACGGAATAAATAAACGTAGAAGCAAATGCTTTCTGTAATTCCTTCAAAACAGCATTCTGCATTTCTGCCTTCTTATCCGGGTTTAACGCATCTTCGTAGGTATAATTACCAACCGCATCAATAATGATTGCATCAATCATTGTCATCTTCTCTCTGAAGGTAGGCTCAAATGCAGCATAATCATCATGCTTAGTATTCAAATTAACAGCTACACCAATTCTGACAATGTGCTGCTTTCCATCTGCACCCGTCTTTAAATTGATATTAGTTGTATTTTTGTCATCTTCAAAAGTAATATTAACGGATGCCAAATCAGTGATTGCCACATCTGAACCACCCGGCGTATCGCCGCCAACATCCAAATCAATAATTTCTGCAATTCGATTAATTAGATTTGCCTGTTTTTGCATAGTTGGAACGACCGTAAAAATCATAACAACGTTCAAAACCAAACTAACCAAGCAAATAACAAGAATTGCAGCATTTAATATGCCTTTTTTCATAATGATATCCTCTCTTTGTGACAGGTATTATTTGTTAGAACTATAACTATTGTAAATTTTAATGGTTACACGACGATTCTGTGCACGACCCTCCGCAGTATCATTAGAAGCAATCGGATCATACTCTCCACGTCCTGCATGAACCATGTTCTTTGGGCTTACACCATTTGCAACCAATTCATCAAAAACCGCCAAAGCTCGATAATCTGAAAGAACATTATTGCTGGTAAAAATTCCAGCATTAATCGGAATATTATCCGTATGTCCTTCAATCATAATCGTATTATCATCATAGACCTTCAAAATAGAGGCAACCGTGCTAAGAACACCCTTGGCTTCAGATGTCAAATCAGCCGAACCAAGTTCAAACAATAATGCCCCCTTCATATTCAGGACAACGTAATGCTGTGTTACCTGCACATCAATTGCATCATTCTTGCCTGCATTCTGAACCATGTCTTCGATTTTCTCGCCCATGTTTTCAGATTCGGCACTTTCAATTTTATCAAGGATTTCCTGCGCTTTACCCGCCTCATCCTCTTCGGTTCCTTCAGGATTCAAACCCATACTGCTATAGAACTCAGACAATTCGTTCAACTGGCTGGCACCACTTGCAATCAGCATGCCTTCTTCAATTCCAGGTTTTCCACTATCCAAAATGTTAAAGCTGTTCGAAAAGGAAGCAGCCACCTCCTGGAACTTTTCAGCATCGATGGTACACATGGAGTACAAAAGAACGAAAAAGCACAAAAGTAAGTTCATCAAGTCGGAGAATGTGTCTTTCCAGCCATCCAGTTTGACCTGTTCTTCTTCTTTCTTTTTTTTAGCCATTAAGCCTGCTCACCTCCGCCGGCCTCTGCTCCGCCTTCGCTATACTTCGCACGATCAGCAGGAGTCAGGAAGGACTTCAGCTTCTCTTCAATAACACGTGGGTTTTCACCTGCCTGAATAGAAAGCAAACCTTCCACCATAACTTCTTTTACAGTAATTTCAATTGCATTATTTACACGTAATTTATTCGCAGTCGGCACACAAATCCAGTTAGCCAACATAGAACCATATAAGGTGGTAATAAGCGCAACCGCCATGTTAGGACCAAGTGCGCTGGAATCGGACATATTCTGTAACATGTTAACCAATCCGACAAGGGTACCAATCATACCCCAAGCAGGGCCCATGCCGCCAAGTGTATCCCAGAAGCTAAATACCTTCTTATGTCTGGCTTCCACACAGCCGATTTCTGTTTCCAAAATTGCACGAACCAAATCTGGCTCGGTACCATCGACAATCAAAAGAATACCCTTCTTTAAGAACGGATCATCAATATTGCTGGCTGCCTCTTCCAAAGCAAGCAGGCCTTCCTTACGTGCAACGTTGGAAAGTTCAATAATTTTCTTAATGATAGCGGTCTGGTCATAATTTTCCTGCTTCAACGCCTTTAAAAAACCCTTTAATCCGGCCATGAAATCAGGAAGCTTGTTAGAAGCAAGCGTTGCACCAAATGCGCCACCTAATGTAATTAATACAGATTTTACATCGACGAAGTTTGCTAATGCTGCGACACCGTCATCACCGGTAACGATACCCATGAGAACCATGCCCAAACACAAAACGACACCGATCAGAGTTGCTAAATCCATAATCTTTGCCACCTATAAAATGATTCATTTAATTACCAATATTCAACAAATTGGCATAAACATCCCTTTTATATGATATTACTAAATTCTTAACTTCTTGTCTAGTTTCTTTTACGATTATTTTGCGTCCTGTCGTGAGGGTAATCACGGTGTCCGGCGTGGTTTCTACGACTTCAATCAGGTCACAATTCAAACTAAATTTAACCCCATTAATCTTTGTCAATTCAATCAAGCAAACACCTCCTAAGTAACCCAAAAACCCTGCCAACGCAGGGTTGGCAGAGTATTTGGAACATATTTATGCACTAATTATTCATTATCTCTTCAGGTTGATTAATTCTTCCAGAAGTGTATCGGATACAGTAATGATTCTTGAGTTTGCCTGATAACCTCTCTGTGTGGTAATCATATCGGTGAATTCCTGAGCCAAGTCAACATTGGACATTTCCAAAACGCCAGTACTGAAGTAGCCACCGTTTTCCGTAATATCATCACCAATACCATCAAACTCACCAGAGTTTAAGGTTGCGGAGAATAAGTTATCGCCCTGCTTTTCCAAACCGGAAAGGTTAACGAAGTTTGCTACAGCAATCTGAGCGATTAATCGGTTATCACCATTATCGTAGCTGGCAATAATCTTTCCATCGTTCTGAATGGACACACCACTCATCTTACCTACTGCACGACCTGCACCAAGACCGTCCTTATCGCCACGGTCCGGAGTAATTGCGGTATCGGTACCAAGACAGGTCATATCACGGAAATCCATCTCCACAGGACCTGTCAGAGAAGGAATTCCAAGTGTATCCACCTTTAAGGTAACGGAATATGGATAATCATTATCATTAGCATCCTTAATGGTTCTACCGTCACCACCAGTTGTTCCGGTCAATGCACCGGTAATTGCACTAAAGGTAAGTGTACCATTGTCAATAAGTCCTGCTAACTGTGCCTGGTAATCCTCAGTAATGTCATTGCCATCACAGGTAAGACCAATACAAGAAAGGCTGTAATTCTGGTCATTTGTCTGATCTACTGCTACAGTAGCCTGATACTTGTAACCAAGGGTATCATAGAAGGTTACATTAAAGCTAATACCATTTGTAGCAGCAAAGCTTTCATCCTCTTTATTCAGGTTACCGGATACAGTGGTATCGGTAGTTGCTACAGGTGCTGCATACATCTTGTCTGCTGAATATAACTCGATGTTTGTTACATTGGTCTTAACGATGTTTCCATCGCCATCAGCCTGCCAGCCCTGAACAGCATAACCCTGAGAAGTAACAAGCGTTCCTAAATTATCTACGCTGAAGTTTCCAGCTTTTGTAAAGTAATTTACGCCTGCATTCTTTACAATAAACATGGAATCTCCATTAATCATAATATCAAATGGATTATTGGTTGACTGAGAACCACCGGCAGTAGCAACTGCAGTTGAGATGGAGGATACAGTAGATCCAAGACCAATCTGCTTTGCATTGGTACCACCTTTACCGGTTTCCGGATTTGCTCCGGAAGCGTTCTGTGTGGTCTGATAGAAAACATCGGAGAAGGTTACATTCTGAGACTTGTAACCGACGGTATTAACGTTAGCGATATTGTTACCGATAACGTCCATTTTGGTCTGGTGTGTCTTTAAACCTGCTACACCAGAATAGAGTGATCTCATCATAGTGATCGTCCTACCTTTCTGTTTTTCACAGATGGAGGAGCTTTTTTGTGTACTCAATCAGGCGGTCATGAGTACTTAGTTTCCGCAAGCGGTCCAACTAAACAAATACTGCTCCATCAATGTTTGTGTAAATATTTTCGCCTTCGTTACTCTTATTCATTGCAGTAACTACGGTGTTGTTTGTGGTGTTCACGATGAATGCGTAATCATCCATGACTACCAGGGATTCTTTAATTCCCTTTTGTTCGCTTCGCATCGCGCCTTGTTCTAACCGTTTCATTTGTTCATCAGACAACGTAATGTTTCTGGCCTGTAAACGCTGTGCTGCGTGTTTGGAAAATTTCAGTTCTCCTCTTGCGGCCTGTTCCGTTGTGATGAATTTGTCTTTTAATACCTGGTCAAAAGATATATCGGCACTTGGTCGATGATTATTAACCTGTGGATTACTAAGAAATTGACCGGTCACCTGCTCGATGGAAGTGAATCCGCTTCTATTGATATCCATATTCCATCAGCCTTTCTTACTGTTCGCTTTCTAAAAGCTTTTGATAATAATCTTCATTTACTACTGCGTAAAGATCGGAGAATTTATAAAGAATGCCATCCACTGAAAGATAAGTTCCATCCTCTTTCATTTCTGTACATTCCACAACTCCGGATACGTAATTGGTGGATCCATCCACATTAGAAGCTGCGGCAATAATTACACGCTTGCCAACCAAATCATTTGCGGACTGATTATCCATCGTATCGCCCAAATCCTGCAGCTCTTCAATGGTAGAGAAGCTTGCCATCTGGGAAACCCAATCTGTATTGGATGATGGCTCCAATGGATCCTGATACTGCATTTCTGCAACCAAAATAGAAAGGAAAGCGTCCTTATTCAGAGAATCAGTACCAGTGGTCTTTTTAGAAATGTTGGTACCTTCTGTATAATTCGCAACCACTTTTCCATTGATTACATTTGCTTGAATTGATGTAGACATATCAATCTCCTTTACTATGCCGTCACATTAATATTGGACTCACCGTCCAAAATTGATTCCGGTGTGGATTCAAGTTCGTCATCGTCAAATTCAACGAATCGTCTTCTTGCACCCTGTCTTGCATTATCCTGCTGTTCGTTCTGACCATTCTGATTCATCAGATTCGATTCAAATTCATGGCTCGCAACCGTAACCTCAACCTGCTCAACCTTAAGTCCTGCATTGCTCAGATTTTCCTTTAAGGCAACCATTTGATTCTCTAATGCGGTTTTTACTGCTTCATTCTGTGCGGTAATGGAAGCGGTAATAATTCCGTCCTTTGCACTTACGGTCAAATTCAGTTTTCCAAGGTTCTCAGGATTTAACTGAATTTCCATGGACTGAATACTCTGTGTAGCACTGACCTTAATTGCATCCATCATCTGTCGAATCACGTCTGTTGCATTAACCTGCTGTGTAAAGCCCAGCTCTTCATTCGGCTGTAAGGCTTCATTTAAGTGTTCGGTTAGATTATCCATCACCTGATTCATTGCGCTATTCTGGCCATCTGAATTTTTCTGATTCTGTCCAGATCCATTCTTAGAATCTTCTGCCCTTTGATCTTTTGCATTAGCAGTTACTTCCTGAGAGGTTGTTACATTATTTTCAGTTGTGACTTTAACTTCCTTACCGGTCTTGGCATCCTTTACAACAACTGTCTCAGTTTTTGGCTGTGCCTCTGTGGTTTTGACTGCGTCTTCCTGGCTAATATCAGAATCCGTAATTTGCCTGCTTTGTTCCTTCAAAATCAAATCTCCAACAGATTCAACTGGAATTTGATTTTCAGCTGCAAAGTTTTCTACCAATGCATCCAGTTTTTCCAATAAACCAGTCAGGCTTTCAGATAAATTAGCATCCAAAACAATTTCGCCCGGAACAACATCATTTGCCTTTGCAAACAGCATTACCACGTTGGTTGGATTCAGCAAATCCGCAACGGTAAGTCCAAGCTCACTCATCAATTCTTCCAACTGCTCGTCGTTCAGTGAAAGCGCTTCTTTTAAAGTATCTTTAACTTCCTTCGTGAGTTCAGAAACTTTATCATCGGACGGTTCATGCTTGTCCCTGGATAAAAGCTTTTCTTTAATGGTGGACTTGCTACGATATGCATCCTTATGTTCCGTAGAAAGCTGTTCCTTCTCAACTGAAACTGTAGCCTTGTCGGTCGTGTTCTGACTGGCGCGATTCATCAAATTTGAGAAATCCTGTGCATTTGAAACCTGAGGAGTTACAATTCCGTAAGTAACCTGGGTAGCTGCCATGACTTGTTGTGCCATCTGAATATAATCAGTGACATTTCCAATTGTCATTCTTCATCCTCCTTTCTTCAATTTTTGACAAAGAACCCCTTAAGAAAGTTCTCTGCACAATATATCGGAGTTTTTCTTAATTTCATTAACCTTTTTCACAAAAAAATTCCCCTTTATTCAGTGTTATTTCTGAATAAAGGGGATTGTTTATCATCCTTCGTTTAATGTATGGAATCCGCTCCATGTTCATGACGATATTCATTTGTTGGATACATCAAAAGTGTAACCTTCGCTGCCAGTGTTGAATCCATTGCGGCCAGAATTGCAGCAGAATTGGCCGGGCTCATACCATCCAAAATACGTGCTACTTTTTCCAGGTCACCGGTCATTTCTTCAAAAATTGCGGCGGCAGCACCAGGCTTCATTGCAGCATACTGCTTAGACAAATCCGCGAGTTCTGCTTCCATTTCAACCTCTTCCAATACCTGCTTATAAATTTCTGCAGCATTGTCAGGGTCTATTTCTTCATACCATTTTTTATATTCATAAATGGAAGGTGCATTCGTGGTATATACGATTTCTTCGTCAAACAGTTTTTTTGCTTTATCGTAGCGAATCTGATTGTCCTCATAAGTACGCAGGCGTTCAACCTCCGCAGTCAAAGCACTAATTTCCTCTCGATTGGTGTCGGAATTGGTACGATATAATGCCAGTTCGGACTCCAACGCATTGATTCGGTCAATGGCCTGCTGTAGGGTCTGATATGTTTCACCACTATTAGAGCTTAATGATGAGCCTTCTTCGGTATTCGGCAAAATATTATTGATAATCGGCACATCCTTTAATACTGGATACAAAACCGTACTTCCGAATCCACCGACATCTAATTTAATTAACAGAATAAAAATCGCAATCCAAATGACAACAATAAACGCAGCAATCACAGCAGTCATTGCCTTTCCTCCGCCCTTACCGTTATCTTTTAAATCGTCATCATTGTCCACCATACCAGCCTCTGTATAATCCGGCATACTGTCTCCCTTCCGATGGCTTCTTTACCCAGCACTGTTTTCATTAAAACGATAGCTGACCAACTCATCAATCTCTTTCTTTTCTTCCTCGCCCATTTCGACAAGGAAGTCCTCAAAGGCGCGTTCGCGCAATTTCTCGTAGGTTTTTCGCTCTTTCATTGCCTCATTCAAACGTGCACGTGCAATTTCTAATTCCTTCTGAACACGTTGCAATTTCTGAATTTGCTCGGCAATCAATTCCTTTTGAAAATCAATTGCACGTCTGGCATCTAAAAGCTCTTTAACATTTAAAACGCCTTCCGCCAGTTCCCTGTAATGGTCCTCAAGCGATTTCTTCTCCTGAAACATCCCCTCCAGGATAGCCTCTTCCTCGTTCAGCCTTGCCTGAACGATTGCAAAGTTTGACCGCGCCTGTGTCTCAAGATTAACTTTAATATTCAAAACATTTTGTAATCGAAAGACAAATTTCGCCATACAAACTTCTCACTAATTATCTGCAAATACTTCCTGCAGCTGTTGCATCATTTCATCAAAACCAACCTTTTCATCGGTTGCCTGCATCAAAAACTGATTTACCTGATCAATCTTACTGATTGCAAAATCAACATTCTTATTGGAGCCGGCTTTATAAGCACCGATATTAATCAAATCCTCGGCTTCTGAATAAGTTGCTAAAACATTCTTCAGATTACCTGCTAACGTTTTATGTTCCTTTGTTGCAATCTGGGACATACAACGGGAAATACTTTGCAAAATATCAATCGCAGGGTAATGATTCTTCTGCGCAATTTTTCTGGATAACATAATATGGCCATCCAGAATACTTCTTGCCGTATCGGTGATTGGTTCATTAAAGTCATCACCATCGACCAGGACGGTGTACAAACCAGTAATGGAGCCAACGTCCGAATTGCCGGCACGTTCCAATAATTTTGGCATCTCAGAATACATGCTCGGCGGATATCCTCTGGTAACCGGAGGTTCACCGGAAGCAAGGCCAATCTCTCGCTGTGCCATAGAAAATCGGGTCAAAGAATCCATCATCAAAAGAACATCCTTACCCTGATCTCTAAAATATTCCGCAATTGCCGTGGCAGTCTTTGCCGCTTCTTTACGAATCAAAGCAGGCTTATCCGAAGTTGCCACTACGACAACACTTCGACGCATACCTTCTTCGCCCAAATCTCGCTCAATGAACTCACGCACCTCTCGGCCACGCTCGCCTATCAAAGCGATAACATTGATATCCGCTTTAGTATTTCGGGCAAACATACCCATTAACGTAGATTTACCCACACCAGAACCCGCGAAAATACCAACTCTTTGTCCTTTACCAATGGTCAATAAGCCATCGACAGCACGAACGCCTAATGACAATACATCCTCAATAATTATTCTCTGCATTGGATCAGGCGGCGGTGCATCTACCGGATATTGTTCATAGGTACGCAATTTACTGCCATCCATCGGTTCACCTAAGCCGTCGACAATCCTGCCTAACAGGTCATCACTCACCTTTACCGTTAAACGACGATTCGTATTTTCTACGATACAACCTGGGCCAATTCCGTCTGCCGTTTCAAAAGGCATCAAGATAATATGTTTATCGCGGAAGCCTACGACCTCCGCGTTAATGTACTTATCCGGATCATCCCGCATAAAAATATGACACAGATCATTGAGCTTTGCATCTGGTCCAAGGGACTCAATCGTAAGACCGACCACCTTTGACACACGTCCCATTTTCTTATAAAAGGTCTGCCCAATAAGACTGTAGTATTTGGAAACATTCACTGTATTTCTTGCCATCATTACTCCTGTAAGCAACTCAGTAAGTGGATGCTTTCACGCAAATTATCCAACTGAATATCCAGACTACAATCAAATACGCCGGTATCGGTTTCGATGACACACTGGTTACGTTCCATGGATAAATCCTTAATAATTTCAATACGAATGTCCGGACTGCCGGCTCCGTAAAGCTTATCTTTGTTATTTTGCAGGAACTTAAAATCTTCCTCACTGCAACGTATTGCAAATTCATGACTCATTTCAGCATTGCGCAGCACATTATCAACCAGGAAGTAAATCATGTCCTTTTTATCTTCTGCAATTGCTTTAGTCACCTTGGAATATACTACCAAAAGAGTTTCAACCAGCTGTGGCTCCATTTGTGCACGCATTTCTTCGTTTTCCGCAATTAACTGCTCACGAAGCGCCGCCATCTCATTCTCCAGCTGTGTGCGGCGTTCTGCTAATAAAGAATCCACTTTCTGCTGTGCTTCCGACACTCCGGCCTCGAAGCCCTGCTGTCTGGCTTCCTCAAAAATCAGTTCTGCCTGTGCCCTGGCATCTGCCAAAATTTGCTCAGCCTCTTCCTGCGTCTGCAGCATATCCACAGAATGATCTGCTACCAGTTCTGAAATGCCATTGTCCTCGTCAGCGCAAAGCTGTTCCACCAAGGTAGCATCAATTCCACTAATAAATCCATCCTCATCAGGCTGTCTTTCTGGTGTCTGTGCAGGTTGTACAACAGCTCTTTGCTCCACCATATTCTGTATTAGGCGATTCGAATCGATTACCATTGCATCTTTACTTTTGATGACAACCGATCCTGATTTATAAAGATTAGACAATAATCTCGTCACCTCCACCTCGTGAAATAACGATATCGCCCTGATCCTCTAACTTACGAACAATATTAACAATCTTCTGCTGAGCTTCTTCAACATCCTTCAAACGAACAGGACCCATGTAATCCATCTCTTCCTTGATCATAGCAGCCAAACGTGAAGACTGGTTTCTGAAGATAACATTCTGAACTTCCTCGTTTGCAGACTTCAATGCGACAGCCAGTTCCTTATTATCAACATCACGCAATACACGCTGAATGGAACGATCGTCGAGAGAAAGAATATCCTCGAAGACGAACATCTTGCGACGGATTTCGTCTGCCAATTCCGGATCTTCGATTTCCAAGGTTTCCAAAATATGACGCTCGGTACCACGGTCTACCGCATTCAAAATTTCTACAATTGCATCGACACCACCGATGATGGTGTAATCCTGGTTAACCAAAGTAGATAACTTGCGTTCCAAAACGCCCTCCACTTCCTTAATCACATCCGGCGAAGTACGATCCATTGTTGCAATACGCTTTGCAACATCCGCCTGCTTTTCAGGAGAAAGAGCTGAAACAACAACGGAAGACTGTGCTGCTGGTAAATAAGACAAAATCAGAGCAATCGTCTGTGGGTGCTCATCCTGAATAAAGTTCAGCAACTGCGCAGGGTCCGTCTTACGAATAAACTCAAACGGGCGAACCTGTAAGCTTGCCGTAAGCTTGCCGATGACATCCTTTGCCTTGTCCGGTCCGAGAGCCGCCTCAAGAAGTTCCTTCGCGTACGAAATACCACCTTCTGTGATATATTGCTGTGCCAAACAAACCTCATAAAATTCATTTAGTACATCTTCCTTAACCTGCGGAGAAATTGAACTTGTATTAGCAATTTCCAGCGTCAACTGCTCAATTTCTTCTTCCTTCAGATGTTTAAAAATCTTAGAAGACATTTCCGGTCCAAGTGTTATCAAAAGAATTGCACTTTTTTGAAGACCATCTAATTCTGAATTCTTCTTTGTTGCCATGAATACCTACTCCTCTGAGGATCAACCCCATCCATCATTTAACCAATTACGCAGCAAGAGAGCCACCGTTTCCGGATTCTCGTTGACGAACTTTTCGATTGCTCGTCTTGTTTCTGATTTTTCCTGTAAATCAATATCAGCAATCGCATCCTGCTGTTGTTTGGTCGTTGCCAACATATCTTCCACAGAAAGCTCCGGAACAGTTTCTTCCACCGCAACCGGTCTCATGCTTCGAAGTACAATGAAAATCAATGCACCAGCAATCAATACTGCAAGTATAATTTCAAGCACCAGCCAAGGATTGGAAGTACTACTTTCCTTATCCATGAATGTGAAGGAATGATATGCAATAAACGAAATTTTAGCTTTAGGAATACCTGATCCCTGAGAAAGAATATCTAAATAGGTTTCTCGGGTGTCATCATCAATTTCCATCAAGGTAGGATTAGCATTTTGCTTCTTATACTCCTCCCAGGTTATCTCTTCTAAGAGTCCACGAACTTCAGCATCTTCCTCTAAAAGAAGTTCATTCTGAGTAGCAACTACGGACATGCTGGAATTATCCCAAACAACATTACCGCTAGCCGGTTTTCTCGTTTCTATTTTTTCATTCTGATAATACTCATACTGTTTCAATGTGTAGGTACTTGAACTGCCATCTGTATTCTGAAACTGATAGGATGTTGAATCACTATCATT
>JAZUHV010000143.1:0-11777 GCA_045641925.1 Butyrivibrio sp. | reverse complement strand
AGGCGCTGCAGACCTCAGGAGAATTAGAGCAGCATATTGCAGGACTGACTGGCAGCATCAACGAGTTGACTAAGGTTATTGAAAACGCGGGCGAATTTGATATGGAGGCATTGCAAGCGCAGCTGACAGAAACTAAGGCTGTCGTGCATGCATTGGAAGAACAGGCTAAAGAGATTCATGCACGTTCTAATGCAAATCGCGGTGCCAAAGAAAACATTGAGCGCACATCCTCAAAACTGGTGGAATTGGAAAAGAAAGAGTCCTGGATGCGCAATCTTTCCGATACCGCGAATGGCAAATTGACTGGAAAGAATAAACTGATGCTGGAAACCTATGTCCAGACTGCATATTTTGACCGTGTGCTTCGTCGTGCAAACCTCCGCCTGCTAAAAATGTCGGATGCGCAATATGAACTGGAGCGAATCCGGGAATCCACGAATAATGTGAGCCAGGTTGGTCTGGATTTATGCGTTGTGGATCATCACAATGGCAGCCGCCGTAGTGTGAAGTCTCTTTCTGGGGGTGAATCCTTCATGGCATCGCTTTCATTGGCACTGGGCCTTTCCGATGAGGTGCAGGCAAGCGCAGGCGGTATTCAGGTGGATACAATGTTTGTGGATGAGGGCTTTGGAACGTTAGATACAGAGAAAACACTTCCAATGGCATATAGCGCCCTGGCTAGTCTGACGGAGGGCAATAAGCTGGTTGGTATTATTTCCCATGTATCGGATTTAAAACAGAAAATTGATAAGCAAATTGTGGTTACCAAGGACAAAAATGGCTGTAGCGGGGCAGTAATTGTCGTATAAAAAATAAAATTTAACGAAAAACATTAAAAAAGTATTGACAAACGTTGTTTATAGTTGTAATCTCCATTTATCGACAAACATTAAAAAATTAATGGAGGACAATTATGAAAGAAAATGCAATTAAAAAAATTAATGTATTTGGAAAGGTAACTTCCATCATCGCAAAGATATTTAAAATCCTTTGCTTTGTAGGTGCGGGCTTGCTATTAGCTACAACGATTGTGATTGCCTGCCTTCCAAATGATCTGGCAAAAATCACCGTAAAGGGAACTGCCGCAATGCAATTTAATATTGAGAAGTTCGGAGCATTCCCAGAATCGATTCGCGATGATATTGAAAATGAAATTATGGGCGATAACGCTAGCACAACAATTAATGGTATGGACGAGGGCGTTGTAGGAGTAGAGGTTAGCGAAACAACGATTGACATTAATACAGAATCAAAGGAACTGACCTACCATTTGCATGATCTGATTCCGTTTTTGTTGTGCGCGCTTCTCAGTACCGCTGTTATGATTTCAACTGTTATCTTTGTTGAACAGTTTTGTAAGTCCTTAAGAAACTGCGAGAGCCCATTTGAAGATAATGTCATCAAAAAGATGAGAAATCTTGCTTTTGCAATGATTCCATGGGCTGTACTGGATATGGTTACCAGCGGAATTATGGCATTAGCATTTGGCGCTGATGTTCAAATTAACGTGAACATTAACCTGGGCATGATTATCGTTGTATTAGTTATTCTTGGATTATCCTTTATTTTTAAGTACGGCGCAGTACTTCAAAAGGAATCCGACGAAACATTATAATTCATCAAGGGAGAAGACCATATGGGCAAAATAATTTTAAGACTGGATCGCGTTATGGCCGATCGTAAGATGAGTTTGAACGAGCTGTCAGAAAAGGTTGGTGTATCCAATGTCAACCTTTCCAAGATGAAAACGGGAAAGATTAGTGCGATTCGATTCTCGACATTGGAGGCAATTTGTGATACGCTTAATTGCCAGCCGGGTGATATTTTAGAGTATGACCCAAATGCACAGAGCGAATCGGAGGAATAATATGTTTCAGAAGAGATGGAACTGGAAAAATGGTTGGAAGTTAAGTATTCTTTTGGTGTGCTTAATTGCCTTAACGTTGGGATTTACTGGCTGTAAGGCAACTTACATGGATCCATCCCTCTGGGAATTGCTGAATCCGCAAACAACCGAGGCACCAACTGAGAAACAGACAACGGTTCAAAATGTTGAGATTCAGACACAGGAAAAAACCTCTGAAGTGCCAGTTGAGACATCTGCTTCTGAAACTACCGCAGTGCAGAAGGAATATCGTTTCCGAAATAAGGATCGCTTGAATGACCATTATAAGAAGCATGGAATTGAGATGGGCTTTGCCTCTGCAAAGGAGTATGAGAAAGCGGCTTCGGCAGTTGTGAACAATCCAAACGCTCTACACAAGACAGAAAAAGAAGACGGCGACGATGTCTATTATGTTGAAGAAACGAATGAATTTGTCATTGTTTCCAAAGATGGATACCTGAGAACGTATTTCAATCCAAGCGCAGGAATTGATTATTATAATCGTCAGTAGTGAGAAATTTCAATATGAAAAAGTCATTGCCAAGACAAATTAAGATTCTATTCATAGCACTTGCCGCACTTTGTGTGGCGAGTGCTCTTTTCGTTGTGCTTAGCAACGTAATTATGGTAAATCAGGAGCAAAAGAAAATCGTATCCATTGAGGATGCAACGAAGCTGAATGCACAGTGTATATTGATTTTAGGCGCTGGTGTCTGGGGACAGAATACTCCCAGCCCCATGTTGGAGGACCGTTTAAAGGAGGGTCTAAAGTTATATGAACAGGGTGCTGCACCAAAGATTCTGGTGAGTGGAGACCATGGACAGAAAGATTATGATGAGGTCAACGTTATGAAAAACTACCTTATCGATGCTGGAGTTCCAAGCGAAGACATCTTTATGGACCATGCCGGATTTTCAACCTATGAAAGCATGGTACGTGCAAAAGAGGTCTTTGGTGTTTCCAGGCTAATTGTTGTGACGCAGGAATATCATATGTACCGTGCGCTGTATATATGTGATCAGCTGGGGATGCAAGCATTAGGCGTTCATGCCGATCCGCGTGTGTACCAAGGGGACCTGTATCGAAATGCCCGTGAGCTGTTGGCGAGAGATAAAGATATTCTTAGCTGCTTATTTAAGGTGAAGCCGACCTATCTTGGAGAACCAGTTGACATCAGTGGAAATGGTGATATGACAAACGATTATTAAGCAAAAACAAGCCCTCATACCAGCAATGGTATGGGGGCTTTCTTGTCATGAATTCGTGCTACTTCATTACAACCAGTTCGTAGTCTCTGCTACCGATTCCAATCTTTTCGGCATGCTCCAGAGTTTCTACCCAACGAACATTTGGATTGGAATCCTTGAAATGATCGTGATGGAAATTCCAGTCTGGACGAGCAAGATTATCACCAAGTTGAGAATTGGCAAACGGCGTGGCCTTCTGAGCAGCATCTACGCAGGCCTGATCTAACGCAACAGGATCGAAGGATGCAAACATACCAATGTTTGGAAGGATTGGTGCATCGTTTTCAGAATGGCAGTCACAGTTTGGAGAAACGTCCACAATCAAGCTGATATGGAAGTTTGGACGACCATCAAGAACTGCCTTGGAGTACTCTGCAATTTTGCAGCCAAGGATTTCATTCGCATTGTCATTTGGATTGCTGATGGCATCGAATGCACAGGCACCGATACAACGGCCGCAACCCTTACAAATGTCCTGATTGATGACTGCCTTACCGCTTTCGTAGAAAATTGCATCGGAACCGCATTCCTTTGCGCAACGGTGGCAATTGCGGCATGCATCCGCATTGACTACCGGCTTGCCCTGATTGTGCTGATGCATCTTGCCTGCTCGGCTTCCGCATCCCATACCGATATTCTTTAAAGCACCGCCAAAGCCAGTTGCTTCATGGCCTTTGAAGTGGTTTAAGGAAATGAATACATCGGCATCCATTACTGCACGACCAATATATGCTTCCTTACAATACTCGCCACCCTCAATTGGAACGATGATATCGTCCGTACCGCGAAGGCCGTCCGCGATGATGACATGGCAGCCAGTGGTAGTTTCATTAAAACCATTTTCCTGAGCGCAGTCGAGATGATCGAGCGCATTTTTTCTGGAACCTGGGTACAGGGTATTGCAATCGGTCAAAAATGGCTTTCCGCCGATTTCCTTCACCAAATCAGCCACTGCCTTGGCATAATTTGGACGAAGATATGCAATATTGCCCAATTCACCGAAGTGGATTTTGATGGCAACAAATTTGTTGTCCAAATCCATGGTCTGCAATCCTGCTTTTCTGCAAAGGCGCTTTAACTTTTCTGGAAGTCCTACACCATTTGCTGTTCTAAAGTCTGTAAAATACACCTTTGATTTTTCCATAAGTTCTCCTTTGGATAATAGATTTGTTTTTATTATAGCAAGAGAGCTGTTAGACCGCTATTGATATTTTGTATTTTTTCAAGTATTGCTTTAAAAAAATTGAAATTTATTCATAGGTGTGATACGATTCCTCAGAATGATGCACAGAAAACCAACACCCCTCGGAGTGTTTGAACATGGAAGAATTGTACCGATTAATTGAATTCAAAATTCGTTTGGCCGGGTATCCGGGAAAAATTGATGGTGAAGAATTTTATAATGACATTTGCGAGCAGGCAGATGAGCAGGAGAACGGCACTTATATCTTTCTCATCAAAAAGACTGAGGATTTGGTATATAAGGGATGCGTGGAGGTTTTGGATGAGGACATAGACCTTCACATGGTGGATATATACGATGGTGAGAAGTGCTATCATATCGATTTTGACGTGTAGGGCGTAAAAGGAGGAAAAAGAAAGAATGGATAACAATTATACTTATGGAGAGGGCCCAAATCAGGTTCAGCCTGCTACACCGGCACCAAAGAAGAATGCAATCGTATGTATGGCACTGGGTATTGCCAGTATTGTGCTTTCCGAAACCGGTATTTTTGGCATCGTTTGTGCAATCATTTCCAAGTCCTTCCACAAGAAGTTTTTGGGAGAAAATTGTAACAATGAGATTGCATTTAGTACCGCTGGAAAGATTACATCCACTGTTGGATTGATTCTTTCTATTATTGAAATGGTAACACTGGTGATTCTATTCCTTGTGTTCATAATTATGATCATTGGTAGTGGTGTGGCATTGACAAATCCTAATATTCAGCAGATGCTGATGGAAATTTTTGGATAATAGAAAGCATAAGAAACTCAAAAGAGGTGTCGCAATTGGCTTGCGACACCTCTTTTTTTAACTGAACATTGCTGAAACAATGAGCAGAGTCCATATGATTGTAAATACAAATTGTACGATGGTGCACTGTAAAATCTTGGCGCCTGCTCTGGACTTTTTCGTGTAAATAGCAAAAGGAAAGATTTCATTTACATTTAAAAAGTCTACAATTACGAAGATCATGCATAGTGCATATAACATAACGGACAACGGCAGAAAATAATGGAGCGCCGCTGGATCATTGCGAAAACCAATCAAAAGAGTCAGACCAACAAAGCCTATGAGGTTATAGCCAACGACTGCCAGAATGATTTTCCAAGGGCGTAAAGTACGAAAACCGGGAATTCCCTTTCTGAATACGGGACGTTTTCCGGGAGTAAAAACAGGTGGTCGTTTAGGCTTCTTTTCCTTCTTTGCTGGCGTCTGAGAAACGGGCTGAGAGACTGGCTGTGGAGCCACTCTTGGTGCCGGCTGAGGAATGGGCTGCACCTGTGGCTGCGGATTTAATGGCGGTACCGGGGAAGGGGCCACCAATACAGGCTGCTCATAGCAGCTCATCATGCCGGTTGCCTTTTTCAGGTTCTCATAAAACTCGCCCAAATTGGACTGGCTGTACATATAGTAAAAAAGCGCCTGAGAACGGCCGATGCGCATGGCAAGCTCTGGAGGGAGCACAACTTCTTCCAAATGAATAATGACACGATTCTTGTTCAAATCTCTGGAATAACTAAGCTCATCCTTGCAATTATCGGAGGCCAGATATCCCTTGGACATTACGACCAAAAACAGGGTGCATTCCATCAGATGTTCTGCGATAATTTTGTCCCATTCGGTTCCAGGATCGATTCCGTTGTCATACCATACGCGGAATCCACGGTCCTGAAGATTCTGAATGATTGGCCACACGCGGGCATTGTCCACATGTGCATAACTTACGAAGATGTAAGGCTTGTTGCCGGAATAGGCGATAGGTCTGTCCATTACACTACCTGTCCTTTCTCTGGTTCGTTCACATACTGCTTATACTCTTTACGTCTAAATTCTATTATAGCTACAACCATCGCCGCTATAAAGGCCATACCATCGGCAATCGGTCCTGAATAAATCATTCCATCAATTCCCATAAAAAGTGGGAGAATGATAATTAACGGTAATAAGAAAATAATTTGTCGGGTCATTGAGAGCACCAGCCCAATGTTTGGCTTGCCAATGCTGGAAAAGAAGGAACTGGTTAGCGGCTGTACATTATTGATAAAGGTACAGAACATAAAGATTCGCATGTAGCGAACTGCGAATTCATAATATAATTCTGTGCCGTGTCCAAATAGTCCGATAATTTGACGCGGAAATAGCTGGAACACAATAAAGGCAATCACGGCCACTACGGATCCAATATTTCTGGCTATACGGTAGGCGGAACGGGTACGACCATAATTTCCAGCACCATAATTGAAGGAAGCAATCGGCTGTAAGGCCTGAGAAAGACCGATGCAGATTGCGAAGTATAACATTGATATCTTGGAAATAATACCTACGGCTGTAATTGGTATGTTTTCACCATATTTGGACTGCTCGCCATAATAACGAAACGAATTATTGGATACAATCTGAACCACCATCATAGCGACCTGATTAAAGCCCTGACTCATACCTAAATGAGAGATGCGCAGTACCACGTGGATATTTGGGCGAAAATCCTTTGCATTTAGCCGAATGGTTTTAAAATGCATCAGATGGAAGGCTGCAAATCCGGCAGCAAACAGCTGACCGATTACGGTAGCGGCTGCGGCACCGACCATTCCCCATTTGAACACGATAACAAAGAGTGCATCCAAAGCGGTATTTAACAGTGCGCCAAACAAATTACAAAGCATGGCCACAGTTGGTTTGCCATCGGCACGGATCAGATGCCCACCACTGATGGACAGGATTAAAAACGGAAAGCCGATAGCGGTGATACGAGTATATTCCATTGCAAAGGGAAGGATATCCGCGGTGGAACCAAAGAAAATTAACATTGGCTCCAGAAAAACTTCCGAAATGGTAGTAATTACAAGGCCGACGAGAAGCGCCATTGTGGCGGCGTTTCCGATATAACGACCAGCTTCCTCTTTGCGCCCCGCCCCCATATTCAGGTTAAAGTTTGCCGCACCACCGATTCCGAAAAGAAGTGAAAAGGCCGTGCATAACATGGATAGTGGGAAAGCGATATTGGTCGCTCCGTTTCCAAGGTTACTGATAAAGTTGCCTATGAATATCTGGTCAACAATATTATAAAGGCCGGTGACTAACATTGCGATAATGGCCGGGATGGCAAAGCGGATCAAAAGCCTGCCTACCGGAGCGGTTCCCAATGGGTTTGCCGGCTTTGCATTTTCAACTGGATTGTTCACTGACATTTCTATTCCTTAATATACATTCTTATTCATAATAAATGTAAGCATTATTCACATTTTCGTCAAGATTTGTTGTAGAATATTGAACGAAGAAATACGGCGAGGTTTACCTATGATTACGATTGACTTGGTGACCGGTTTTTTAGGATCGGGAAAGACCACTTTCTTATTAAAATACGCAAGATACTGGATGCGTCGTGGGATGCGAATCGGAATCCTGGAATATGATTATGGTGCAGTCAATGTGGACATGCTTCTTTTAAATCCGTTGCGGGGGCCGAAGTGCGAACTGGAAATGGTGGCTGCTGCGTGTGATCAGGACTGTCTGGAGCGACGGTTTCGCTCCAAACTGATTGCGATGGCAATGAATGGCTATGATCGCGTGATTGTGGAACCGTCCGGTGTATTTGATATGGATATGTTTTTGGATGCGTTGCGGGAAGAACCATTGGAGAATTGGTACGAAATCGGAAGCATTCTCACGGTGGTGGATGCGAATCTGTCCGAGGAATTTGACCTAGAGTCAGACTTCATCCTGGCATCGCAGGTGGCTGATGCAGGCTGCATTCTATTAAGTAAAACGCAGCTGGCGAGTGATGCGCAGATTGCGGCTACAAAGGAACACATTGCGCGTGCTGCAGAGAGCATTCATTGCAAGGGCTATTGCACCAATTATTTTGAAAAGGACTGGGAGACCCTGACAGATGAGGACTTTTTGAAGATCTCCCAAAGCGGATACGAGATACATTCCTATGAGAAGGTGATTGCGGGCAGACCGCTGTCCTTTTCGACTGTGTGCCTTCTGGACTGCGAGCTGAGTTTGCAGGAATTAAAGGAATGCTGTGTCAAGCTAATGGCCGAGGATGCATATGGTCATGTGATTCGTATCAAAGGCTTTGCAAGCGATGCGGGCGAAAGCTATGAGCTGAATGCGACCAGAAAAGAATTGACCACGCGTTCGATGGGTTTGTGTAAGGGCGTGGTAATTGTGATAGGCACCGGATTGAAGGAATCCGAAATCAAACAACTTTTATCAACAAAAAACAAAAACTAAACTACCGGTTGCTATGAACTCCCTCCGTTTTGTGGTTTTCTATTATTAGAGAACAAGAGAAACGGAGGGATTTTATTATGAATAATTGGTTGCCGTCGATTGAAGTGGAAACAAATCAGGGGGTGAGAGAAATCTCTTTATATTCCAAACTCCTGAGCGGAAGAAATGTATTTTTGAATGGGGAGATTAATCAGGAATCCGCGAATCAGATTCTGGCGCAGTTAATCTACCTGCAGTCGGAGGATGAAAAAGCAGAAATCAATCTTTACATCAACAGTGGTGGCGGAGAGGTCACCAGCGGTTTGATGATATACGATGCCTTACAGAGTATGAAGGCTCCGGTGAATGTATATTGCACTGGCATCGCGGCCAGTATGGCAGCGGTAATCCTGGCGGGAGGTCAAAAGGGCCGCAGATACATTCTGCCGCATTCCAAAACGATGATACACGAACCGCTAATCAATGGCGGTGTGGGCGGATCGGCCAGCTCCATTAAGAGCATATCCGACTCAATTTTGGAAACCCGCGAGGTGACCAATGGTCTGTTGGCAAAGCACACCGGCCATACCATTGAGGAGATTAACGAACTGACCAGCCATGACCATTATATGAATGCGACACAGAGTGTTCAGTTTGGAATTTGCGATGAGGTGCGCGAGAGATTCTTCTAAAAGAAAGGATGGTTTGATATGAGCATTACTCTTAAGAATGATCAGTTGATTTTAGCCGAGAACCAGTATTACAGTCTGGATTGTTACGAAACGCAATTGAATAATAATGTTTTGGTGGTCGGAACGTCAGGAAGCGGAAAGACCAGATCCATTGTGACACCAAACCTTTTGCAGGCGGTTGGAAGTTACGTGGTATCCGATCCAAAGGGTTCCTTATACGATAAATACGGAGATTATCTTCGCAAGCAGGGCTATAAGGTTCGTAAACTGGACTTCACCAATCCGAGTGAGTCCTGCGGATGGAACTTCTTCAACTATATCCACACACCATTGGATATCGTGAAAATTTCGCATATGTTCATCGATGCAAATCATCATGGACAAAGGGGTGTGGATCCTTTCTGGGATGAAGCGGCACAGCTTCTGCTACAGGCAATCATCGGATATCTGTATGAGTTTCCGCATGTGTCCGACAGGAAGCTGAGCAGCATCCTGAAGCTGATGGATCAGATGAACTGTTCGGGTGACATGGAAAATGAACATACGATTCTGGACACCATCTTTGATGAAGTAAAAAGAAAGAATCCGAACAGCTTCGCACTGAGCTGCTACCAAAAATTCCGTGTGGCAGCAAACAGAACACTTCGCTCCATTATGATTACCTTAAACGCCTGCATGACGGCATATACCACTCCGGAAATTTGCAGTATGACCAGCATGGATGAGGTGGATCTCCTTGGAATAGGGACCGAGAAGACGGCCCTCTTTGTGGTAGTCAGCGATACGGACCGATCCTTGGACGGGTTAGTGAATCTCTTCTTCACGCAGGCCATGAACGAACTCGTAACCTTTGCGGACCGTAGCTGTGAGGAAAATCGCCTGCCAATTCCGGTCCGATTCATCCTGGATGATTTCGCAACCAACTGCAAGATTGCAGATTTCCCTCGAATGATTGCCTCTATCCGATCCCGAGGCATCTCGACCATGCTGATGATTCAGGCAGAGTCCCAGCTTACTGCCTGCTACGGCGAGGACGGACGCACCATCATTGGCAACTGCGACACCTACATCTACCTGGGTGGCAATGATTACGAAACTGCGGATTCGGTGGCCAAAAGAAGCGACCTTCCGATTCGAAAGGTCCTGAATATGCCGGTGGGTACGAACTGGATTTTCCGCCGCGGCGATGAGCCGGTCAATTCCAAAAACTTCGATTTGAATGCCTACCTGAAGGAAAAGGGACTGGATCGATAAAGGAGGCGCATATGGAAACAGGAATGGCTTTAGATGATGTCATTCAGATGGCTGTCAAAAAAACGAATGAATATAATCTGCCCCGTAGACGAAATTTCTACGGATTAGCAAAGTTCAAGGACGGGGAGGGTGTGGACGCCCTGTCCTTGGGGACCCACACCCTGGTGGGCTTCACTTGTGCAAGCGATGCGATCCAGTATCGGAAGGAGAAGCACTTAGGAGTGGAATACACTCCGATGCTCTTTAAAATGGATGCGGTAAGGCAGCATTCCAATATCAAATTTGTGAAAGAAGATATAATAATTCGTGTCTTATCTGAATAGAGTAAAATATAGTCCTAAATTCCTAATATTATCTTGACGAGATAGGGGAACCGCTATAGTATAGAATGTACAATAATAGTGGGCAAAATAAGGGAAACCTTATGACGCAAAGCTAAAAGGGCCTGTAAAATGGTAGCCAGTTGCAAATGAATGAATCATTACAACACTACCGCCATATGGTAGTGTTTTTTTAACTAGTTTAGTGAGAAGATTGTTGGGGTTTAACTACGTAGTTAGAACAGGAGGATTTGAGTATGAAAAAATGGCTTGTATGGAAAAAGGGGTTAGCTGGATTTTTAACAGCACTTGTTGTGGCTGGCTCTGTTGAAGTTCCGGCAATGGCAGCTGGTATGGATGCCGATACTGCGGCACCAAGCCTGGAAATGAGCACCGATTATAAAGAGGTATATGAGAAGCAGCCGGTTAAGCTGATTGAGCATATTTCTAAAGTGGAGTCCATGATGGATGCAGACGGCATCGTTGCGGACACAGCCTTACCGAGTAAATATATTACCTCTAATTTACCAACAATTCGCGATCAAAATCCGTATGGAACCTGTTGGGCATTTTCCTCTACCGCCTGTGCAGAAATTTCTATCCGCAAGCAGGAAGGTGTTGCTCTGGATTTGAGCGAATTGCAGTTGGCTTACTTTATGTACAACACGGTAGAAGATCCTTTAGGTGGTACCGCAGGCGACCGTTTTTATAATGAGCCAAATGAGACCTTCTTAGACCAGGGTGGTAATTTAATCTTCTCCATGCAGGCATATGCAGCCTGGACCGGAGCGGTCGATGAAGAGGATTGCCCATACGTTGGTTATGATGTTTCCTATGCAGACGAAGTAATCCGTAATGGACTTCCTAGCGAACTGGCATTTGAAAAGGATGCGGCGCATTTAAGAAATGCCTTTAAATTCTCCATGGGAACC
>JAZUHV010000142.1:0-3085 GCA_045641925.1 Butyrivibrio sp. | reverse complement strand
TACATATCAGCCTGCTTTTCATCATTGATCAGGATCATAATGATATCTGCTAACTTAGCTGCCTCTGCTGCGGTATAAACCTTCATACCCTGTGCTTCAGCCTTTGCCCAGGACTTACTTCCTTCGTAGAGACCGATAATAACATTGCATCCGGACTCCTTCAAATTCAACGCATGTGCGTGTCCCTGGCTACCATAGCCGATGATTGCGATTGTCTTACCCTCTAACAAAGAAAGGTTACAATCTTCCTGATAATAAATCTTTGCTGCCATTTTAATTATTCCTCCTGACGGTTATTAAATATAATGATTGGTATAGCCAATTATTAGCGATGTTTTTCAATAGCGCTTCCGCGTAAAAGTCCAGTCACACCGGTTCTTGCAATTCCAATGATTTCATAGCCGGCCAAAAGTTCCAGAAAAGCTTCCAGTTTTCTTGTGTTACCGGTCAATTCAATCATCAAAGATTCCTTGGATACATCGACAACATTTGCACGGAAAATGTTTGCAACTGCAACAACTTCCGGTCTTTGAATTTCATTGGCTGCTACGCGAACCAAAATCAATTCTCTGACAACAGAACTATCCGGAGTCAGCTCAGCCATATCAATGACATCTTCTAACTTGGAAAGCTGCTTGGTTACCTGTTCTAAAACATCCTCCTCACCTTCCACTTCCACAGTTACGCGTGAAATATTAGGTTTCTCAGTTTCACCGCCAGTGATGGCGATAATGTTGTAGCCTCTGCGTGTAAACAGTCCGGAAATACGGCTTGTTACACCAGCCTCGTTATGTACCAATAAGGACAAAACCATTCTTCTCATTTTATTATTCCTCATCTTGCACCGTCTTTGGTGCACGGCTTTTATTTTAGCACACTATGTTAAATATTCAACTATATTTTTGGCGTAAATTGTCATATTCTTTGTTAATTCCCTGGATAATTGCAGAATCTCCGCCCAAATTGTCCGGATGGAATATTTTCAAAAGATCACGATATCGTTTTTTCAGCTGTGCCTCATTGGTAACACCTTCAAATAAAATATCCGCACCAATATATGTGATATTCTGTACCTGTCGAACCGGTCTGGTAAAACGGCGAATCGTTTCATACGTTTTTTTCTCTTCCTCAAACTGTTCGCGGTCCGCCTCTAACTTCTTGCGCTCTTTTTCCAGACGTAAATACTCCTGCTGCAAAATAGCAAGCTTTTCGTCCACCAAACGCTCCTTCATGGCAATCTGACGTTCCTGTACCTCCGCCATGGACTTTCTGCTTTCCATGCGGCGCACCTGCGCTTCCATTTCCTCCACCATTTTTTCGCGTTCGTGTTCAATTTTCTCACGTTCCTCCATCTGTCGAATGGATTCACGGAACAACCACATTTTCACATCATCCAAAGTCAGAGTAAACTCTTCTTCATTTTCCGGTGTCTGATCATTTGAACTCATAACAACATAACCTCAAAATCTTTTATCCTTGCTGATTCTCCTTTGAGATATCTCCGGTTCGAATCATTGCCCCCTTCGTAAGCATCGGGCCAACCAATTCATATACCAGTACGGCTAACAATACAATGTTTCGTACCATAGCACCCTTTTCATCCCCGCGCCATTCATTCGCAACAATTACACACATACCAAGTGCCACGCCGGCCTGCGGCCAAAGGGCAATACCAAAATTCTTTGTAACTTTACCATCGCATCCGGTTGCCTTACAGGAAATGTAACTTCCAAGATACTTGCCGGCGCAACGGAAAATAATATATACCACGCCAACAATCAGCACGGTTCCCTTCGTAAATACATTCAGTTCCAATTCTGCACCACTTAATACGAAGAATAATGCATTCAATGGAACGGTCCAGGTTTCTACATGTTCCATTACTTCGCCGGATTCCTTGCTTAAATTACAGTAAGCCGCGCCTGCCATCATACAGGTCAGCAAAGAAGAAAAACCAATTTCAACCGGACCTGCCTCGAATTTTAACATCGTTAACGCAACCGTAATCAATACAAATGCAATTGCAACCGCGGTACGCGCATTACCCTTAAACAGCTTCTGAACCAGAGTTAATAAAAGGCCAATCACCATACCAAGTGCCAATGAAAGCACAATTTCAATTAATGGATCACAAATAATGGCAACCATATCCAGTTTGCCGCTATGTAAGCAGTCGGCCACACCAAAGCTGACAGCAAATACAATCAGACCAACCGCATCATCCAAGGCAACCACCGGCAATAATAAATCCGTTAATTTTCCCTTTGCCTTATACTGGCGAACAACCATCAGTGTTGCCGCAGGAGCTGTTGCCGTTGCGATTGCACCAAGTGTGATTGCGACTGGAATTGGAAGAATATCCGTTCCAGTTGTTGCCATAAAAATGAAATGCAATGCAATTAATGCGACATCCACAAATGCCGCAGCCACAAGTGCCTGTACAACACCTACCACACCAGCCTGTTTGCCGATGCTTTTTAATTCTGATAAACGGAACTCATTACCAATTGCGAAGGCAATAAAGCCCAATGCAATACTGCTGACCATGGAAAACGATTCCAGATGCTCCATCGACGAAAAGCCAAGCCCCGGCACACCAATTCTTCCCAAGCAATACGGTCCGAGTAAGACACCTGCCACAAGATATGCAGTGACGTTTGGAAGCTTAAATTTCTTCGCCAGAAGGGTTACAAAGAACCCTGCCAAAAGAGCTACACCCAAAGATAAAATTGTTGACATTCAAATCCCCCAATCTGAATAAATAGTTAATAAACATTATACACTATGAGCGTATGCCATGACAAGTAAAGTAGATAATCTGGTACTGCTTGGAAATTGCATCCAAAAGTTCCATTGCCGCGTTCAAATGTGTCTCATCCAGATTCACAAACGGATCATCCAGAATCAGGAAGCATTTTTCCTTTGGATACATAATGTCAAGAAATGCCATACGCAGACAAATACCAGCCAAATCCTGTAATCCAAGGCTCTGGGTGCGAATATCACGTTGTAAGCCGCCCCCCTGCACCAGCAGGTTCAGGTCTGCATCCATACAAAAATAATCCGCATGTTCTGCATCAATCTG
>JAZUHV010000141.1:0-7292 GCA_045641925.1 Butyrivibrio sp. | reverse complement strand
GAAACCATTCGTGAAGCTGGAATTCCTGCAACCCTGATTAAGAAACTATATGAGGGCAGACCAAATATCCTTGATGCAATGACCAATGGAGAGATTGATTTGATTGTGAATTCTCCAATCGGCAAGGATTCTGTACATGATGACAGTTACCTGCGTAAGTCTGCAATTAAGTACAAGATTCCTTATATTACCACCGTTGCGGCAGCAAGAGCAGCTGCTGAAGGTATTCTTTATCTGAAGAACCATGAGGTGGGCGAAGTTCAGTCTCTGCAGTTCTTGCATAGCCGCATTAAATAAGTATAATTAAATATAACAATTATAGGGGTATGTTTAGGCATACCCCTGTTTTATATCATTTGCAGAGGAGATAATATGAGCAGAACAAGTGAAATCTATGACATCAATGTAAACGACTACCCTAGATTAGCAAACGAGACGGGTGATTCCGCTCGTATTATGCGTGCAGTCCAGGATTGTGAAGGTGGAGTTTTATACTTCCCGAAAGGGCTTTATGAAATTGACAGTATGTTGGAGATAACAAACTGCACATCTTTGCTTTTACACAAATCCGCAGTATTAAAGGCGGTTAGTGAAATGCCCTTTGTATTATTTTATGATGCTGCTAAATCCTATCCAGAGGTTATAGAGTGTGATGGACATCTGATTCCGTCGGATGATCCGGATGCAGAGGATTGGAATCTGTTTATTTGTGGGGGCTACTTTGATGGCGCTGGCCTGGCTAGCTGTATATGCTTAAACAGTTTTAAACATTTTACGATGCGGGATTTGTCCCTTCGAAACGGAAAGGAGTATGGGCTTCGCATAGAAGAACAGGGCAGTACCTGGACCTATGAACTGGTGGCGCAAAATTTATATGCTAAGTGCACAATGCCTGGACTAGCAGGAAATGCGGGCATCAGCTCCAATGGCGGAGATAGTCACTTCATTGATTGCATTGTGGTGGATTACACGAGGGGATTTGAACTTCTGGGTGGCGGCTCTAATCGACTGACACGCTGTCATGTTTGGGGCGGTCCAATTCCACCAAAAGCAGAGGGGGAACTTCCGGAAATGTTACTGGACTCCATAAATTATGTGCTAAGTTCCTATGATGCAATTTTGACCGACTGCTATGCGGATACCGGTATGACGGGTTATGTCATCACGGAAAATGCACGATTGATAGGATGCAGTTATTTTAATAATTATACCTACAAAATGGACAATGTTACGGTGTTGGATCACAAATCGGGCGAGCTTTTGGTGAATAACTGTATGTTTCGTAAGGATAGCCCAAACGCTACCCTATATAAAGGGAATAAAGAACACGTAATCTGGCTAAACAATATTCTGACAGGTGGAATGGAATACTAACGGAGGGTGTAGAGACGTATGAATATTAAATTGGTAAAACTTCATAAAAAATATGAATGCCTTTTCACAGAAATGATGGATGAATGGAAGTCGGATATTGAACAGAAGCATACCAATCACTCTCCCTGGATGATTTTCAGAAACGATCATCACCAGTTTGACTATTATCTTAAAAATCTGGAGATTAAAGAGGAAACCGATGGCAGGGTGCCGGACTCCACGTTTTTCTGTCTGGACTGTGACCGTAATATCTTCGTGGGAGCAGTAAATATTCGCCATTATCTGAATGAGTTCACATATCTGACCGGGGGCCATATCGGGGATGGAATTCGCCCAAGTGAGCGCCAAAAGGGTTATGGAACCGCTATGCTCGCGTTAGCCTTAAAGGAGTGCGAAAAGCTGGGACTGAATAAGGTGTTAATAACCTGTGCGGAAGATAATATCGGTTCAGAAAAATGTATTCGTAAGAATGGAGGCGTATTAGAGTCCATTGTGGAGGATGAAGGCGAGCGTGAAAAACGTTTTTGGATAACCCTTCATGAGGAGGTAGTTGAAACAAAACGATTGATTCTTAAAAGACAGATGCCTGGTGACTATTTGGACATGGGTGCCTGGACAACGGATGAACGCGTGTATAAGTATTTGTTAAACCACGCCTCGGAGAAGCCGGAGGATGCGTTGGACTGGATTCGCAGAAAGGATCCGAATTCGAAAGAAGAATATCTGATGCTTTTGCGAAGAAAGGAAGATAATCAGGCATTAGGCATTGTGGGCTTCTTTTATATCAAAGAAACGGATACGTATAATATCGCTTATAATTTACGCTATGATGCCTGGGGGAATGGATATACCAGCGAAGCTGTTTGTGGGATGATGTCCTATCTTACACAAACGCGTGGAGCGCATCGCTTTGAGGCGGAGTGTGCCAAGGAGAATATAGGAAGCGAGCGCGTTATGCAGAAAGCGGGAATGGTTTATAGCCATGCCTCCTCCTATTCCAAAAGAGATGGTAGCGTAACCTTTGAATCCAAGGTCTACATAAAGGAATTGGAATGAAAGAGAGCGATGAAAAGGCGGGATTGGATAAAACGGAAATGGGTCTATCCGACTACTTGAAAACGCATAACACTTGTGATAGAATTACGAAAGTTTAAGCAAAAATAAGATACAGAAGGGTGCAAGGTGGTACGATGAAAGCATTTTTAATCCTGGAAGACGGGCACGTTTTTGAAGGAACGAGTATTGGCGCTGATGTGGAAGTTATTTCTGAAATTGTCTTTAATACTTCCATGACAGGTTATTTGGAAATCCTGACCGATCCATCCTATGCGGGACAGGCAGTGGTAATGACATATCCTATGATTGGTAATTATGGTATTTGCCATGCGGACGAGGAGTCCCTAAAGCCTTGGCCGGATGCCTTTATCGTTAGAGAATTGTCTCCAATGCCAAGTAACTTCCGTAGTGAAGATACCATCCAGCACTTTTTAACTTCTAATAATATTCCTGGCGTTGCCGGTATTGATACCCGTGCGTTGACGAAGATTCTTCGTGAAAAGGGTACTATGAACGGCATGATCACCACCAATGCTAACTATTCTTTAGATAGCATTATTCCTCGTTTAAAACAATATAATACTGGCAAGGTTGTTGAAAAGGTTACCTGTGCAAAAAAGGAAGTCCTTTGCGGAACACCAGATGGTTTTAAGGTTGCGTTAATGGATTTTGGTGCCAAGAGAAATATTGCACGTTCCTTAAATGAACGTGGCTGCACCGTTACTATTTATCCGGCGCTTACGACTGCGGAGGAAATCTTAGCGGACCATCCGGATGGTATTATGCTTTCTAACGGTCCTGGAGATCCAAAGGAATGCGTGAGCATCATTGCAGAAATCAAGAAGCTCTATGATTCCGAAACACCTATTTTCGCAATTTGTTTGGGACATCAGTTAATGGCACTGGCTACTGGCGCGGATACCCATAAGATGAAGTATGGTCACCGTGGTGCGAACCATCCTGTAAAGGATTTGGCTACCGGAAAGGTGTATATTTCCTCGCAGAACCATGGCTATGTGGTGGATGAAGCAACACTTGATCCAAACGTTGCGAAGCCTGCCTTTATCAATGTAAATGATAAGACAAACGAAGGACTTGCTTACGTTGGAAAGAATATTTTCACCGTGCAGTTCCATCCGGAGGCCTGCGCAGGTCCGAAGGATTCGGATTTCTTATTCGACCGTTTTATGAGCATGATGAAGAAGGGGGAAAACTAGGATGCCACGTAATCAGGAAATCAAAAAAGTATTAGTAATCGGTTCTGGCCCAATCGTAATCGGACAGGCAGCTGAATTTGACTACGCAGGTACCCAGGCTTGCCGTTCCTTAAAGGAGGAAGGCCTTGAAGTTGTATTGGTAAATTCCAATCCTGCAACCATCATGACAGATAAAAACATCGCGGATGAAGTATACATTGAGCCGCTTACTTTGGATACCTTAAAGAATATCATCTTAAAGGAACAACCGGATTCTATTTTGCCTACGCTTGGTGGCCAGGCAGGATTGAACCTTGCAATGGAAATTGCAGAGACAGGCTTTTTAGAGGAACATAATGTTAAATTAATCGGTACCACGGCAGAGACCATTAAAAAGGCTGAGGACCGTTTAGAATTTAAAAATACCATGGAGAAAATCCATGAGCCGGTAGCACCTTCCCTGGTCGTTGAGAATGTGGAAGATGGTATCGCTTTTACCAATACCATCGGTTACCCGGTGGTGCTTCGTCCTGCATATACCCTTGGCGGTAGCGGTGGTGGAATTGCCCATAATGAGGATGAACTGGTAGAAATTCTGCAGAATGGTCTGAGACTGTCCCGTGTAGGTCAGGTCCTTGTAGAGCGTTGCATTGCAGGCTGGAAGGAAATTGAGTATGAAGTAATGCGTGATGCAAACGGCACCTGCATTACGGTTTGTAATATGGAAAACATCGATCCTGTTGGTGTACATACCGGTGACAGTATCGTTGTGGCTCCTTCACAGACCCTGTCTGATAAGGAATACCAGATGTTACGTTCTTCTGCATTAAACATTATCGACGAGCTGCAGATTACCGGTGGCTGTAATGTACAGTTTGCATTGCATCCAACCAGCTTTGAATATTGTGTCATCGAAGTAAATCCACGAGTTAGCCGTTCTTCTGCACTCGCTTCTAAGGCAACTGGCTACCCAATTGCAAAGGTTGCAGCGAAGATTGCACTCGGATATCATCTCGATGAGATTAAGAATGCCATCACAAAGAAGACCTATGCGAGCTTTGAGCCGGCATTGGATTATTGTGTTGTAAAGATTCCAAGACTTCCATTTGATAAATTTATTACTGCTTCTCACAAGTTGACTACGCAAATGAAGGCAACCGGTGAGGTTATGAGTATCTGCAATAACTTTGAAGGTGCCCTGATGAAGGCAATTCGTTCTTTGGAACAGCATGTGGATTCTCTTTTAAGCAATGATTATTCCGGTATCAGCAACGATGATATTCTGGATTTATTAAAGAACGTGGATGACCGTCGTATTTATGTAATTGCCGAGGCGCTTCGCCGCGGTATTGATTATGATACCATTCATGACATCACCATGATTGATAAATGGTTCATCGATAAGATTAATAAGATTGTCGGCATGGAGCGTCGTTTACAGAATGAGCCAATGAGCAAGGCGTTGATGCAGGAAGCAAAGCGCATGGAATTCCCGGATGTTGTCATTGGTCGTCTGACCAAGAAGACAGAGAAGGAAATTAAGGCACTTCGTAACGAATACGATATTCATGCTGCCTTTAAGATGGTAGATACCTGTGCGGCCGAATTTGAGGCCTCCACACCATATTATTATTCTGTTTATGGCTCAGAAAACGAAGTCCTGGAGACTAAGCCGGAAAAGAAGGTACTGGTACTTGGCTCTGGTCCAATCCGAATTGGACAGGGTATCGAATTCGACTATTGTTCTGTGCATAGTACCTGGGCATTCCGTGAGGAAGGCTATGAGACCATCATCATTAACAACAACCCGGAGACTGTGTCTACAGACTTCGATATTGCGGATAAATTATATTTTGAACCATTGACTGCAGAGGATGTGGAGAGCATTGTTGAATTAGAGCATCCGGATGGTGCCGTTGTACAGTTTGGCGGTCAGACGGCCATCAAGTTAACGAAGGCATTGATGGAAATGGGTGTGCCAATCCTTGGTACCGCTGCAGAGGATGTGGATGCGGCAGAAGATCGCGAGCTCTTTGATCAGATTCTTCGTCAGACAGAAATTCCACGTGCGGCAGGACAGACCGTATTTACCGTTGAGGAAGCGCTGAAGGCCGCAAACGAGCTTGGCTATCCAGTACTTGTACGCCCTTCCTATGTGCTCGGTGGACAGGGTATGCGCATTGCAATTTCTGACGATGATATCCGTGAATTTATTAATATCATTAACCAGCAGGTTCAGGAGCATCCAATTCTTGTAGATAAGTATTTGATGGGCAAAGAAATCGAAGTTGATGCCGTATGCGATGGTGAAGATATTCTGATTCCTGGTATTATGGAACATATTGAAAGAGCTGGTATTCACTCTGGTGATTCCATTTCCGTATATCCAGCGCAGAGTCTGACTCCTGAAATTGTAAAAAAATTGGAAGAGGATACGGTTAAGCTTGCAAGAGCCCTGCATGTAAAGGGTATGATTAACATTCAGTTCATCGTATATGAGAATGAGGTTTATGTAATCGAGGTAAATCCACGTTCCTCCCGTACTGTGCCATACATTAGTAAGGTGACTGGTATTCCAATCGTGAAGTTAGCGACGCAGGTCATCATTGGACATACCATTAAGAGTCTGGGCTATACACCTGGATTACAGCCGAATGCGGACTATATTGCGATTAAGATGCCTGTTTTCTCTTTTGAAAAAATTCATGACGCAGATATCACACTCGGACCGGAAATGAAGTCCACTGGTGAGTGTCTGGGCGTGGCTAAGGATTTTAATGAGGCACTTTACAAGGCCTTTACAGGAGCCGGCATTAAGCTTCCAAAGCATAAGCAGATGATTATGACCATTACGGATCGTGAGCAGCCGGATGCATTAGAGGTGGCACGCAGATTTGAAGCGATTGGCTATACCATTTACGCAACGAAGGGAACCGCGCGCTTCTTTAATGAGAATGGTGTGCATGCGATTAAAATCAATAAGGTGGAGCAGGAAAGCCCGAACCTTTTGGATTTGATTTTGGATCACAGAATTGATTTGGTTATTGATATTCCAAGCAATGGTATCGAGCACAGTCACGATGGTTTTATTATCCGTCGCCATGCTATCGAAACGGGTGTCAATGTTTTAACGTCAATGGATACTGCACACGCATTGATCGACAGCTTGGAGGTTGCAGATAAGCAGCATATGACTCCGATTGATATTGCTACGATTGCGAGAAATTAGCTTAAAAAATATTTGATTATGAATAGGAATTATGGCCATGTTATCATAAAAAATGATGATAACATGGCCTTTTTTCTCATCAAAAAGCCATTGCGAAGGACTTGTAAAAAATGTAATATATAGATATGTATGACCATATGTAAAATAAGGAGTAACTATGCAGCAAATTTTAGTTCAAATTTCAAATATGTTAAGCGATGCATTTGTAGCCTGTGGCTATGATGCAAAGTATGGAAAGTGCGGCGTCAGCAATCGTCCGGATCTTTGTCAGTTCCAGTGCAATGGCTCCATGGCCGCCAGCAAGGAGTACCATAAGGCTCCATTCATGATTGGCGATGAGGTGGTTGCAAAGCTCATTGACAATCCGGCTTTTGAGAAAATTGAATGTGTAAAACCGGGCTTCATTAATATGACGATGAGCCCTGCATTTTTAGGTG
>JAZUHV010000140.1:0-2725 GCA_045641925.1 Butyrivibrio sp. | reverse complement strand
GACAAAAATCATGGGTAACGTGAATGATTTAACCAAGGGAAATGTAACAAAACAAGTCCTGATTTTCTTTTTTCCAATGCTTACAACAAACCTCTTGCAGCAGTTATATTCTTTTGTGGATACTGCAATTGTTGGAAATGGTTTAGGCGATCATGCAATGGCGGCGGTAGGGAATATGGGCTCTCTAAATTTCCTAATCATCGGTTTTTCGTTGGGATTGGCGAATGGATTTTCTGTTTTAATTTCGCAGGCATTTGGCCAAAAGGACTTTGAGCTGCTTCGCAGAAGACTTGCGGCAACCATTTTATTGGCGGTTGCAATTACGGTCATACTTACAACTGTCAGTGCGGTGTTTTTAAGGAAAGCATTGCTTTTACTAAACACAGACATAATTATTATGGAGGATTGCTTACTATATGGACATATCATCTTTGGAGGGCTGATTACCTCCATTGGATACAATATGTGCGCATTTACCCTAAGAGCATTGGGAGACAGTAAGACCCCGTTGAAGGCAATTGTTATATCCTCAGTATTAAATGTGGCACTGGACTCATTTTTTATTTTTGTGTTACATACGGGCGTTGAGGGAGCAGCAATTGCAACCATTGTTGCGCAATTTGTTGCTGCAATGATTTGTTTTCTGAAATTAAAAAATATAGAGTTTATCCATCTTCGAAAAGAGGATTTCAAAACGAGCTATCGTCAGATATTCAGTATGCTAAAAAACGGAATACCAATGGCACTCATGAATTCCATCACAGCAATTGGCTGCATGGTAGTGCAGTTCTTTGTGAATGGTTACAGAGTAGACTATACATCCGCCTATGCAGCCTGCAGCCGATATATTAATCTGTTTATGACTCCGGCATGCTCAGCGGGCCACACGATGGCTTCCTTTACTGGGCAGAATTATGGAGCAAAGCAATTCGATAGAATTGCAAAGGGCTTGAAGGTATGTATGATCATTGCATTCATTACCTATATTCTCTTGGGGATGCCGATGCTATTGTTTCCTAGACAATTGGCCTCTGTATTGTTAAATGAAAGCAAGCCAATCGATTTGGCATGTCAGTTCCTCCCTATTGCAGGGACGATGATATTTGCAGTTGATTTTCTTTTCGTATTTAGAAGCTCCGTGCAGGGCATGGGATATCCGATTGTTCCGATGTGCTCGGGGGTACTTGAGATGGCGCTGCGAATAGGGGTTATATATTTTTTCTTTTCCAATCTAGGCTTTTCGGCCACTGCATATGCAGAAGTGGCTGCCTGGGTTGGCGCGTTGTTATTGAATTTGGTGACCTTTTTTATTCTATTTGTTAGAAAAAAGAAGCAAACAGCATTACAGGAAAACGGAGGTTGACAAGATGAGGTTTGAATTGGATAAAGAAACAGGCTGCTTTAATCTTTACGGGGTGGAAGTGGTGACCTTTAATGATAATTATCCGGCGGGTCATCAAGGCGGCGTGACACTTATTATGAATGACAAGAGAATGGCGCAGGGATGTGATTTGCGCTTTGAACAAACTCCAGGGCAGTGGCAGCCGGTGCCTGTTCGTGTAGACAAGCAGGTGAATCCGGATACAGAAACCGTGACGGTAAATCTTCATTATCCAGATTCACGCGCGCATTTGAAGGGGTTTAATCCAATCATTTATCCGGATGTGGAACTGGATTATGCGATTGTTTGTAAGAGTATTGAAAATGGAATAGAAATTCAGGTGAATTTGAAACAACCATTGCCAGATTGCCTAAGGGGGAAGGCATCCTTAAATCTTGAAATGGTTCCGGTGCATTTGTTCGGCAAGAGTTGGCTGATGGATGAGAATAGCGGAATTTTTCCAAGACAAGCGAATGGACCGGCAGTAAATCTGCCTGCAAATTATGATGTGGCTGGAATTTTTCATGAGGATGCGGGTCATGCAGATCCTTGCAGGCTAGTAAAAAATCGCACAGAATATAGTCCGATGGTGGCAGATGATTTGATAGCGGCTCCATATGCAAAAGGTATGCGGTTTACGGTAACCCCAGAGGATCCGAAACATAGTTTTTGCATTATTTCGGACACGCAGTTAAATCTTTATGATGGAAGGTTTAACCATAACAACGGCTGGTTTGTTTTGAATTCAGAACTTCCTACTGGCATTAGCGGAACTGTTATTACCTGGAAAATTTTCCCGAACCTTGAGAAGCAATGCTATGAACCGGTTGTAGAGGTTTCTAATGTTGGATATCACCCATTACAGAGCAAATATGCCATAGTGGAAATGGATAAGTCGGCCAAGCCGGAACTGGCAAATTTATATCGGATTGGAGCGGCGGGCAAGCAGCATGTTACAACCATGGAACCGGTGCAGATTCAAAACTTCCTAAGATATCAGTATGCCAGATATGATTTTTCATTGGTTACAGAGCCGGGTGTTTATCTGGTAAAGTATGGGCAGGTCTGCTCAAATTTGTTTCGCATTGCCCCAGATGTTTACGACCGCGGGGTATGGCAACCTGTGCTGGAATATTTCCTTCCGGTACAGATGTGTCATATGAGGGTTTCTGAAAAATATAGGGTATGGCATGGACATTGTCATAAAGATGATGCATTGATGGCTCCTCTGAATTATAATCACTTTGATGGATATGTTCAGGGACCGGATACACTCACAAGGTTTAAGCCGATGGAGCATGTACCGGGACTGGATGCTGGTGGCTGGCATGACGCCGGAGATTA
>JAZUHV010000139.1:0-7505 GCA_045641925.1 Butyrivibrio sp. | reverse complement strand
AGGAAGCCTGGGAAGAACAGTATTTAAGCCCGTTCGCGTCTAAATCCATACAATGTGAGGGACGCGATCATGAGGAAGTGCCTTGTGACATCCGCACGGTTTATCAAAGAGACCGTGACCGCATCTTGCATTGCAAGTCCTTTCGCCGCTTAAAACATAAAACCCAGGTTTTTTTGGCCCCTGAGGGAGATCATTATCGTACCAGACTGACGCATACCCTGGAGGTGGCGCAGATTGGCCGAACCATTGCAAGAGCGCTTCGTATGAATGAGGATTTGACGGAGGCAATTGCTTTAGGACATGACCTTGGGCATACGCCGTTCGGACATTGTGGGGAACGAGTGCTGAATGAATTGTTTTCGGAAGGCTTTAAGCATAATGAACAGAGCGTTCGAGTGGTAGAGTTTTTGGAAAAAGATGGCGAGGGCCTGAATCTGACGAAAGAGGTGCGTGATGGAATTTTAAATCATGGAACCTCCTGCACTCCACATACAATGGAAGGGAAAATTATCCGCCTTTCCGATAAGATTGCTTATATAAATCATGATATTGATGATGCCATTCGCGGTGGTATTTTGAGCGAGGACGAATTGCCTCATCAGTATACTGCGATTTTGGGACATTCCACAAAGGAACGCCTCAATACTATGATACATGACATCATTGATAATAGTTTGGAGAAGCCTGACATCATTTTGTCTCCACAGGTGGCAGAAGCAATGGCGGAGCTTCGTAAATACATGTTTGAAAGTGTCTATCTGAATCCGACAGCAAAGTCAGAGGAAGTTAAGGCAAAGAAAATGTTAAAGGAAATGTACGAATACTTCATGGAACATTATGAAGAAATTCCTGCACCATTTAGACAAATTGAGGAAGAACGTTGGGAAAGTAAGGAACGCGTGGTATGCGATTATATTGCTGGTATGACCGACCAGTATGCAGTACATACTTTTGAACGCATTTATATCCCTACTTCCTGGAAGAAATATTAGTTTTTTCATTAGAATTGAGAGCGTGATTTATGTATTATTCAGATGAAATCATTGATGAGGTGCGCTCCAGATCCAACATTGTTGAAGTGATTGGAGAACGGATCCATCTCACAAAAAAGGGCACCTCGTATGTCGGGCTATGTCCATTTCATAGTGATAAAAATCCATCTTTTTCTGTATCGGAGCCTAGACAAATTTACCGTTGCTTTTCCTGTGGAGAGGGTGGTAACGTATTTGGATTCGTAATGAAGTACGATAGTCTGACTTTCCCGGAAGCCGTTAAGGTGCTTGCGGACCGTGCAGGCGTGGAACTGCCGGAAACGGAATATTCTGCTGCAGAAAAACGAAAGACGGACCTGAAAAACACAATATTGGAAATTAACACAGAGGCTGCAAGATATTATCATTCTTTATTAAGTTCGCCGGCAGGCGCTAATGCCAAAGCCTACTTTGAAAAAAGAGAATTGAAGCCGGAAACGATTACTGCATTTGGACTGGGCGTGTCCGGAATGAAGAGTGACGATTTGTATCGCTATATGAAAAAGAAAGGGTATTCGGATCAAATTCTGAAGGAAACCGGCTTATTTGTGTATAGCGAACGTGGTGTGTACGATGAATTCCGTAATCGAGTTATGTTCCCGATTATGAATATGAATCGTAAGGTCATTGGATTCGGCGGGCGCGTTATGGGCGATGCAAAGCCGAAATATCTGAACACACGAGAGACGCCTGTATTTGAGAAGAGAAGAAATCTATTTGGGCTTCATGTGGCGAAGAATTCCCGCAAGGGTAATATGATTATTTGTGAAGGTTATATGGATGTGATTGCGATGCATCAGGCCGGTTTCACGCAGGCGGTGGCATCGTTAGGAACTGCATTAACACCGGAACAAATTATGCTGATGAAGCGATATGTGAAGAATATTCTCGTATGTTATGACTCTGATGAGGCTGGCGTTAAAGCAGCATTAAAAGCGATTGATTTATGCAAACAGGCGGGGCTTACCTGCAAGGTTATTGATATGAGACCGTATAAAGATGCGGACGAATTTATCAAAGCAAAGGGAGCGGAGGCCTTTCAGGAGCGAATTGATAATGCTGAGAATAATTTCCTGTTTACCATTCGCCAAATGGAGCGGGACTATGATATGTCTGATCCAACCACTCGAACCAATTTCTTTCATGCAGTTGGTCGACGGCTTTTGGAATTTCCAGAAGAACTGGAGCGAAACAATTACAGGGATGCAATTGCCGCACAGTATCAAATCAGCGTCAACGGGTTGCAGCAGATTATCGAGAGACTGGCTGCTGACGGAGTCATGCCGATTGCGACACCAAAGGTTTCGCAGCCGAAAAACCAGGAAAAGGATAATGGCCTGAAGCATGCACAGCGTATGCTTTTAACCTGGATTGCCGATGAACCGAATATTTATGGAAAGGTGAAGCTGTATATTCAGGAAGAGGATTTTACCGAACCGTTTTATCGGGAAGTTGCAAAGAGTATGTTTGAATCGCTTGAAACCGGCAAATTTTCACCGGCTGCCCTGATGGACCGGTTTGCTGAGGACGAACGTTATGCGGAGCTTGCGAAGATATTTAGCACCGATTTATTAGATGATAATGCTGATTTGAAGGACAAGGAACGTGCTTTGAATGAAGCTGTGATTCTGATTAAGCGAAACAGCCTGGAAGAAAAGAGTAAGACTGCGCCGGATATGGTGACTTTACAGCAAGTTATAAAAGAACAGGCAAATTTGAGAAATATTCATATTTCTTTGACCTAAATTTACAAAAGGAGAGTTTACAAAGATGGAAGAGAAAGACATCGAAAAGTTTGAAGAAAAGTTAAAGGAACTTCAGACATTAGCGAAAAAGAAAAAGAACGTTTTGGAGAATTCTGAAATCATGGATGCCTTCTCCGATTTGGAGATGGACCCAGAAAAATTCGAGAAGGTATTTGAGTTCTTAGAAGCAAATAATATTGATATTTTACGTACCACTACCGAAGATGAGGATTGCATTGATGAAGATGATATTGTGATTGATGACGAGGAAGAAGTGGATGTGGAAAATCTTGATCTTTCCATTCCGGACGGCGTCAGCACAGAAGACCCAGTACGTATGTACTTAAAGGAAATTGGTAAGGTGCCTCTTCTGACTGCAGAGGAAGAAATTGAACTTGCAAAGCGTATGGAATTGGGCGATGAGGATGCGAAGAAGCGTTTGGCAGAGGCTAACCTTCGTTTGGTTGTCAGCATTGCTAAGCGTTATGTGGGCCGTGGAATGTTATTCCTGGATTTGATTCAGGAAGGTAATCTCGGTCTGATTAAGGCAGTTGAGAAGTTCGATTATCGTAAGGGATATAAGTTTTCTACCTATGCGACCTGGTGGATTCGTCAGGCCATTACCAGGGCAATTGCGGATCAGGCAAGAACCATTCGTATTCCGGTGCATATGGTAGAAACCATTAATAAATTAATTCGTGTTTCCCGTCAGCTTTTGCAGGAATTAGGACGTGAACCGACTCCGCAGGAGATTGCTGATGAGATGGAAATTCCGGTAGAAAGAGTTCGCGAAATCTTAAAGATTTCCCAGGAGCCTGTTTCTTTGGAAACTCCAATCGGTGAAGAGGAAGATAGTCACTTGGGTGATTTTATTCAGGATGAAAACGTTCCGGTACCAGCGGAGGCTGCAGCCTTCTCGCTTTTGAAGGAACAGTTAAATGAGGTCCTTTCTACCTTGACCGAACGCGAACAGAAGGTATTAAAGCTTCGTTTTGGTTTGGAGGACGGCCGTGCCAGAACCTTGGAAGAGGTTGGTAAGGAATTTAATGTTACCCGTGAGCGTATCAGACAGATTGAGGCAAAGGCTCTTCGCAAGCTGAGACATCCAAGCCGTAGCCGTAAGTTGAAGGATTATCTGGATTAATGAGTTTGAAATTATCAGAACGATTACAGACCGTGATTTCTATGGTGACACCAGGCTGCATTGTGGCCGATGTGGGCACCGATCATGGTTATGTTCCAATGGATTTAATTGAACGCGGGATTGCCAGACAAGCCATTGCGATGGATGTGAATGAAGGACCCTTGTCCATTGCGAAGATGCACATTGCACAGGCTGGTCTTTCCGACAAGATTGAGACCCGTCTGTCCGATGGTGTGCAGGGATTGAAGCCGGGTGAGGCGGATAGTGTTGTCATTGCCGGTATGGGTGGTATGCTCATAAAAAGAATTTTGGAAGAGGGTTTGGAAACGGTTCGATCTTTACAGGAACTGGTTTTATCTCCGCAGTCCGATTTACGCGAGGTTCGCCTCTTTTTGTGGGAAAATGAAATCGCGATTCAAAGGGAAAAGTTGATTTTAGAAGACGGAAAGTATTACTGGATTTTTCAGTGCACGCCTAATTTGAAGGATTCTTTAGGGGATATTCCTGTTAATGTATTTGAGCGATTCGGAAAATACTTATTTGAAACCGAAGATGAGGTATTATACCGTTTTCTGTTGGAACAAAAAGCAAAGTATGAGAGCATTCTGAAGCAAATGGAAGGTCGTGTGATGAACGCCGAGCGTATGAATGCAAACCGAGATGAATTGAATGCAATAACAGAGGGGTTGCGTATTTTTGAAAGCAATAGAAATTATCAGTAAATTAGAGGAACTATGCCCAAAGCGCTTCGCATGTGACTGGGATAATGTTGGGCTGCATGTTGGCAGAGAACAAATGGAAGTGTCCGGTGTTTATATCACACTGGATGCCGATGAAGAAGCAATCGCAGCTGCGATGGAATGTAACGCGCAGCTTATTATTTCACATCATCCGTTATTATTTCATGGGATTCAACAGGTAAATGATGCCGGCTTTATGGGCAATCGTGTGCTTACCATGGTCGAGCAGGGAATAGGCTGCTACTGTATGCATACAAATTTTGATGTGAAAGGCGGTATGGCACAGGTTGCCGCTGAGAAAATGGGCCTTATCAATCTTCATGTTTTGGAAGAAACCATTGAAGGCGAAGGCATTGGCCGCGTGGGAGATCTCCCATATGAACTTTCTCTTCAGGAATTTTGTGAGCAGGTGAAGCAGGCATTCGGTCTGGATCATGTGAACTTTTATGGGGACACAAAACAACGGATTCGACGTGTGGCAACGGTTCCGGGATCCGGTAAGGATGATGTGGAATTGGCTATGGAGATGGGTGCCGATGTTTTCGTGACGGGCGATATGTCTTATCATGTAGCAATTGATGCTGTAGCACAGGGAATGTCCGTAATTGATGCTGGCCATTATGGCCTGGAACAAATCTTCATTGATATTGTTGCAGATTATTTAGAAAAATCATTTCCTGAACTGATGATTGTCCAGGCAGTGAAACATAATCCAAGGAGATTTCTTTAGAAATTACATAGGAGGTGTAATGTATGGGGGAAAAGATTCTACTAGAAGATTTGGCAAAGGAACAACAGGTGAACTTTGAACATCGCATTGTTCTTGCTAAATTAAATGGAAAGCTGTATGAATTGTCAAAGACAATCGATGAGGAAATCAAAGAGAATGTTACCTTTATAACTACAGCAGATAATTCTGGCAATTTAACATATAAAAGAAGCGCAACATTGCTTCTTTTAAAGGCAGTATATGATGTAGTGCCTCGAGAGAAATTTGAGCGTTTTAAGGTGGAATATTCGTTAAGCAAGGGTCTTTACTGCACCTTAACGGGGGATGTTAAGTTAGACAAGGAACTCGCTGCACAGATTGAAGCACGTATGCGGGAACTGGTTGCATTGGACTTGCCAATTGTTAAGACTAGTATGAATGTGCGTGACGCGATTGAAATGTTTGCAAAGAATGGCATGCATGATAAGGAACGCCTTTTGAAGTATCGCAGAAGCTCCAAGGTGAATGTATATATGCTGGATGGCTATACCGATTATTTCTATGGCTATATGGTTCCTTCCACTGGATATATTAAGGCATTTTCATTGCATCTTTATGATGAAGGCATTGTTCTTCAGCTGCCGGTTAAGAAGGCTCCGGAGGATGTACCGGAATTTGCTCCTCAGAATAAGATTTTCAATGTGTTAAAAGAGGCTACTTCCTGGAGCACAATGCTTGGCGTGGAGACGGTAGGTGCATTAAACGATTTGATTGCCAGTGGTGAAATCGGTGAACTGATTTTGGTTCAGGAGGCCTTGCAGGAAAAGAAACTTGGCGATATCGCAAAGGAAATTGCATCCGATTCCAGAAGAAAGTTTATTATGATGGCAGGTCCGTCATCTTCCGGAAAGACAACGACTTCGTATCGAATGGCAATTCAGCTTCGTGCACATGGCTTAAAGCCACACCAGTTGTCTTTGGATAATTATTATTTGGATCGTGAATTTACTCCGCGTGATGAGGATGGCAATTATGATTTCGAGTGCTTGGAGGCGCTTGATGTAGAGCAGTTTAATAAGGATATGCTCGCATTAATGAATCATGAGACTGTGGAAATCCCGGAGTTTAATTTTAAGACCGGAAAGAGAGAGTATCATGGTAATTTCATGACGCTCGGCGAGAATGATGTTATGGTCATCGAAGGCATTCATGGTTTGAATGATAAGCTTTCTTATACATTGCCAAGAGAAAGTAAATATAAGATTTATTTGAGTGCGTTGACTCAGCTTAACATCGATGAGCACAATCGAATTCCAACCACCGACGGCAGATTGCTTCGCCGAATTGTGCGAGATGCTCGTACCAGAGGAACCTCCGCAGCGCAGACGATTGCGATGTGGGAATCCGTACGAAGAGGTGAAGAGAATTATATCTTCCCATTCCAGGAGGACGCGGATGTAATGTTTAACTCAGCGCTCATTTATGAACTGGCTGTTTTAAAACAATATGCAGAACCACTTCTATTTTCCATTACACCGGAGATGCCGGAATATGATGAGGCAAAGCGCCTTTTGAAGTTCTTAGATTACTTTTTGGGCGTGAATGCGGATTGGATTCCACATACATCCATCTTAAGAGAGTTTGTAGGTGGAAGCTTCTTTAAGGTATAAAAACAAGGTTGACAATTAACCAACTTGTCTTGTATACATAATATTTGTGAAAATGAATAGGGATAGTGGACTAAGTGATCGCGGCCGTAATGTAAGGTTACGGGTGAGGAAAGTCCGGGCTTCACAGGGCAGGATGCCGGCTAACGGCCGGTGGGGGTGACCCCAAGACCAGTGCAACAGAGATAAACCGCCGGCTCGTCCGGTAAGGGTGCAAAGGCAGTGTAAGAGACTACCGCCCATCTGGTAACAGGTGGGGCACATGTAAACTCCATCCGAAGCAAGACCAAGCAGAAACGTTGAGGCTGCCCGCTGAGTTTCAGGTAGGTTGCTTGAGGCTGGCAGTAATGTCAGTCCTAGATAGATGATCACTCCAATGACATAACCCGGCTTATTGTTCACTATTCAATTAAAATACCCATAAGTGTCTTTTTTGAGGCATTTGTGGGTATTTTTATTTTTCATAATT
>JAZUHV010000138.1:0-2446 GCA_045641925.1 Butyrivibrio sp. | reverse complement strand
CGGTCCTTAAAGATTTCAACATAATAAGGTCTTTCCGGCCGCGGACCAATCAAGCTCATATCACCCTTTAAGACATTAATCAACTGCGGGAGCTCGTCCATACTTGTTCTACGAAGGAAGCGTCCGAATTTTGTTACGCGGTCATCCCCCGGCTTTGTCCAGCCCTTATAATCGTTCTTGGAGGCTTCATCATATTTCATAGTACGGAATTTATACATCTCAAATTCTTTATTATGATAGCCCACACGGATTTGCTTATATATCACTGGCCCCGGTGAGGTCAATTTGATCACAATAGCGAAGATGCCCATAAATGGTGCCGCCAAAATCAAACTGATAATGCCAATCATCACATCGCCCACACGCTTTCGAAATGCGTTCCAGCGGTTGGAAAGAGGACTTCTACGCACATGTATTACGGGCATACCCTGCACGTCTTCCATGTATGGTCTGCTCTGCAGCGCATTGTTATAATCGGGAGCAAATTTTGTATGCACACCCTGCCGCTCACAAACAGCAAGGATGTCCTCCAATCTGCCATAATCGGATAATTTCAGCGTGACTACCACTTCATCAAAATCATTTTCCGAAATAATAGTTTGCAAATCATCTAGGTGCCCCAATACCGGAATGCCTCGATATACTTTTCCAATACTAACCGTATCATCCAATATACCGAACACATGGTACCCCCACTGCGGATTCTGTAACAATCGGTCTATATAGCCTCTGGTAGTTCGCGAATATCCTACCATCAAAATATGCTTCTGATTGTAGCCCTTTTTACGAATGCTTCGTAATATTGTTCGCAGTACCACGCGCGCCAGCATCTCAAATAGCACGTCAAGGCCGAAGAAAATCAATAGCATCATGCGTGAAAAATGGTCCTGATGCAGAAGATACAAACCTGCCACAAATAAAGCCAGACCAATGGAATCGGCACGCACAACGTTCAGTACCTCATACCATTTTCCATGCATTCGACGTGGTACATAAATTCCACAAATCGCATAAAGCACAAGCAGCAAAACGGTTAAAATCACCATTCCCAAAAGATACGCCTTGATGCCAAGATGACCAATATTCTCATGTAATAAACTGGTTTTAAATTTAATGGCCCATGCTAATAAATAGGAAGTCACCATAATGATGAAATCCATCACGACATGAAGTGCATTAAATTTCTTCTGGTTCGTTTTTATCACGTCAATTCTCCCGCGACATTACTTCCAAAATTCAGGGTTAGCGGACATCTTCCTGCATAATCTCTTGCCCCAGAGGCGATAGTTTTTGCCGCAAAGGTAGCCGACATATCGCGAAGCCTGATTCATAATCATGTAGGGCACCTTATACCAGTGTCCAATTCGCACCAAATAGGATGTGGTACGTAGCACCAGCGAAAGTCCCTCCGATTCTGAAGATACCCTTTTAAAGACCTCCGGATGCATAGCCTGAGAAACGCCCATATCAAAATGCCTGGTAAACTGCTGTTGCATATTATAATCATGAGAATGTACTACCTTTGCTTCCGCTGCATAATAGGTAGCATAACCGCTTTGCAGCGCCTTATACGCAAAGAGCATATCCTCATTAAAAATTGCCTTTTTTACAAAGCCCCCACAGGCATCATAGATTTTTCGATTGTACATGGCACAGACATCCGAACAAAAATAAGTCCGAATGCCTAATTCTGCCTCGTCCTCCGCAATTTTCACAAGAGACGTTTTCGGATAACTAAAGTTTCGCATAAAACGTTCCTTTTCAGAGGCTCTTCTCTGTGGCAATTGTCGTGCATAGGAAACCGCTATCGGCTCTCCGTTTTTTCCCTGTAGATGCATACCCTTTAGCAGTTCTTCCACCAGGTATTCATTTGCCGGTACTGCGTCCTGCGTCATCATCACAACATAGTCTGCTTCTTTAGCCAGCTGCATGCCGTAGTTCCTGGTTGCTGCATGGTCAAATTCCTGTTTGGTGATATGATGCACTTCATACGGAACAATTCCCGCAAAATCCCTCTCACGAAAAAAGACCTTCTCCGTATTAATCAGAATAATCCGATGAATCGGTTGGGTCTGTTTTCTCAATGCTCTGAGGAGCTTCGCCAAACGATGGTCCGGCTTGTATACCAGAATCACAAGATCAATGATTGCCTGCTCCATACTTCTCCTTATGGGAGCATTTACTCCCCGATATTTGCCTCAATTAAGGCAGCTAATGCCTTTGCTTCATTCTCAATCAGCTGCTGGTCCTTACCTTCAATCATAACGCGGACCAACGGCTCGGTTCCGGAAGGGCGAATCAGTACTCTGCCCTCTCCTGCAAAGCGTGCTTCAAATTCTTTAATCGCATTTGCAATTGTTTTATTATCCATATAATAATCTTTTTTACGATTGGATACCCGTGCATTAACAAGTGCCTGTGGCAGAACTGTCATAACGGATGCCAG
>JAZUHV010000137.1:0-2904 GCA_045641925.1 Butyrivibrio sp. | reverse complement strand
CAATCTTCGAATTTTTAATGAAGCGGTAAAAGCAAACGATATGTCCGCCGAGGAATTACAGTTGATGTCTGATGTCCGTGATGCTTGCAATGTGGTCAGTGTATGGCTGCCTGTCCACAGAGTCTGGAGATTATCGATTCCCTGCAAGTTGCTTGGAAAGAACTGAATGAATAATAGCAAAAACCCGCCGACACAAGTCGACGGGTTTATTTTTGTATTCAACCGATTTATTCGATTACGTATGGTAAAATAGCAATCTGACGAGCTCTCTTAACAGCTACGGTTAAGGTTCTCTGATGCTTTGCGCAAGTACCGGTAATTCTTCTTGGAAGAATCTTACCTCTCTCAGAGATGAATCTCTTTAACTTTGCGGAATCTTTATAATCGATAACATTCGTGCTATCTGCACAGAATACACATACCTTTTTTCTTCTGCGGCCCATTCTCTTCTTTGGAGAATCGCTGTGGCCTTCTCTTGGTGCTGGCATCTTACTTACTCCTTTCTTAGAATGGCAAGCCTTCGTCGTCTACACCATCAGGGATGTTAATAAACCCATCGCCTGCTGGAGCAGTTGCTGTGGAAGCATTGCCACCGTTATTAAAACTTGGTGTATAACCACCTGCGTTAGAACCTGCTGCATTCTTGCTTTCAGCAAATTCACATTCTTCTACTACTACGTCAGTGGTGTAAACCTTCTGACCATCCTTATTCGTGTAGCTTCCGGTCTGAATTCTACCGGTAATAGCAATCTTGGTTCCCTGCTTTAAATATCTCTCTGCGAAATCTGCATTACGATCGAATGCTACACAGGAAATAAAATCTGCAGTTGGTTCATTGCCCTCACCATTGCTACGACGTCTTCTGTCTACAGCGATGGTATATCTGGCGATGGACATCTGTCTCTCACCATTGGTTACACGGATATCAGGATCTCTTGTTAAACGTCCCATTAAGATTACTTTGTTCATAATACCCTCTTTCTGAGCCTATGCTCTGGCTATTATTCCTCTACGTTAACGCACAAGAATCTAAGAACGTTGTCCATGATACGAAGCTGAGCTGCAATATCTGCTGGGAAATTAGCTTCTGCATCAAGCTGGATGAAATAATAAAAGCCTTCGTTCATCTTCTGGATTTCGTAAGCTAACTTCTTCTTGCCGGCCTCATCAATGTTAGTGATGGTTCCGCCAAACTTAGCAATCAGCTCCTTAACCTTTTCAACAACGGAAGCTCTAACCTCGTCCTCAACTACTGCGTTAACGACAACTGTTAATTCATACTTGTTCATGCTTGTTGGCACCTCCTTCTGGTCTAATGGCTACAATCTAAAATTGTAGCAAGGATGATAAATCAATATATCACAAGGGTAGATTGTAGCATACCCTTTCCTTCTTTGCAAGTGAAAAATCCGCATATTTAGGGACTTTTTCGTAAATTTTATGTCTAAAAAATGGTTTTTCACTTTTTATGTCACTGCTGCGGCTTACGAATCTCCTTCATGGCCTTTTCGGCAGTTTTCCGCGGCATCATAACCTGATGTCCGCATCCACAACACTTCAAACGAAAGTCCGCCCCCACGCGAAGAACTTCCCATTCAAAACTTTTACAGGGATGCTGCTTTTTAAATTTTAAGATATCCCCAACTTCGATGTCCATATGTTTACCTCATAAAACGCGAAAGAGCTTGGATTGTTCATCCAAGCTCTTAGAGGTGAGTACCGGATTTGAACCGGTGATCAGGGTGTTGCAGACCCACGCCTTACCACTTGGCTAACTCACCATATCTGCCTCTCAACAGCTGTTTTATTATAACAAGGTTATATCCCCTCGTCAAGATGAAAATTAAACTTTTTCCACCTAAGAAAAATATGCCACAAGCAAAAGAATCGGATTGGTGTCATATAAGAATTCCAAAAATCCATTGGACTGAATTTGTGTGTTCAAATAACTGCCCGCGTTCGTCTGTGCCAGTGCTGTAACCACCACAATCAGCAGTTCCACCAAAAGCAATGCGTCTAAAAGTCCAAGGACGCCACCGCCGAAGCGATTGACCTCTCGAAGGCCGGGAAGTTTGGACATAGCATTTAATACAATCCAGAAAATCAAAATCAGAATCGCCGTTGCCACAAGAACTCCAGCATAAATCATAATCGAAAACGCACTATCCGAGACACGACCAACTAAATACTCATTATAGGCAGTCACCCCACGGTCCACGTATTCATCTATGCCAATTTGAATTTTCTCTTTTAATGAATTCGGGAGCCATAGCTCCTCTAATTTGTCTGAAATCGGCTTTTCCTCATCCAGCTGCATAAGCATTCCATGCTCGGACAAATATTGCTCTGTGCGTACAAGAACTGCATCATACCAGGTCGTGCGTTCCTTCAATGCAGGTGCCAATCGTGGTGCCACAAGCATTGGCACTCCCAGAATCACTAAAAGGGATAGTAACGGGAAGATCATTTTTACAAGTCCTTTTACGCAGCCGATAATAAAGCCTACAACAAAAAGAACAATTACCGCAAGTAAAACCCAGTTCATTGCTACACAAACCTTTCCGTCTATTCCAAACGAATTTTCTGGACGTAATCTGAATTGATGTAAATATATTCCTGCTTTCCGCCAATAGGAAACAAATCTACAATGCCGCCATCAAACTCATAATCGAAGATGATATTGCCCTTCATATTCATAATAATACAGTGGTTTTCACCATATGCTACAACTGCATCCTCCGAGAACAAAAAGCGTCCCAAATCGTCATATGCGATCTCCCAACGGAGTGTGCGTTTTCCAGCGGTATCAAATACCTCCAGAATTTCTTTTCCGGACTCAGAATCTGTATGAACCAGACCCACATAAGTATTTCCGGTAAAAACCTTGTCCACCTCATAATCCAG
>JAZUHV010000136.1:0-12739 GCA_045641925.1 Butyrivibrio sp. | reverse complement strand
CATGGCTACGATCCGACTTGAAGCTGTTAAAGCGCATTCATATGGATGTTTTGAAAATTGATATGGAATTTTTACGCCAGACTGCGGACGAGAAGCGTGCACAGAGCATTATTGAGTCCATCATCGTAATGGCTAAGGAACTTGGCATGACAGTTATTACCGAGGGTGTGGAGGATGCTGCCCATGTAGAGTTTTTAAAGCAGGCAAATTGTGATATTTTCCAGGGATATTATTTCTCTAAGCCGATTCCTGTGGATGAGTTCGAAGCGAAGTATATCGAAGGAGGCCGCGTATGAAGTCCTGGGTAATGATTTATAATCTAGTATCGTTTGCAGCCTTTGTGGTGCAGCTTGGTTTTTTGATTTTTTCGTTATGTCGCAAAGACCGTTTCAGAAGAATATTTGGAACCATGCTGACCTTTTCCATGCTGACGCTGGTGACATATAACTGCTTCTTGAATGCTCCGACCCATTTGACAGCTATGATTTTCCATACTGCCTTTGCTGGGGCTTTTCTGTGTAGCAATTTGTGCATTTCATTATTTGTTATGCGCTATACCCAGACAGAAAAGTACATGCTGAATGTTATTCGTATAACGGGGCTGTTTCTGGTGCTGTTCTTAGGCTTTTATGTGTACAATGCATTTTCACATCTTTTGTATGATGTGGAAAGGGTGACCATTATGGGTACGGAAATTTGGACAATAAAGCCAGCCGGTCTCATTTGGTTATATTATTTGGTATCTGCTTTATTGAGTCTGCAGATTATGGCGCAGTTGATTGTACGTGTAGTTGTTTTGCCAAAGATTTACAAGTATCGCTATATTTTACTTGCGATTGTCTATGGTGGAATTTGGTCCATAAGAGGCGTATTACATATTTTGAGCGCACCAATTGATGTTTCTGTGCTGGTATTTACATTCTTCGCGGGATTTACGAGTTTAATTGTAATTTATGGTGCACCGAAGAAACTGACGGAACGTATGGTTCGAATGGCAAATAACAGTATGAACGACGGACTGTTATGCTATGACAATACAGGAAAACCGATTTTTAGCAATGCGGCAGCCAAGAAACTATTTGCAGCAGAGCGAAATCCTTTGAAAGCGATGAGAGCGTACCGCATTAATCGTGTTGACCATGCAAAGGAGAACTCCTCCTATGAAGAAGTGTGGGAGGAAACCTTTGTATTGGATGGACAGGAGCATATCTACGATGTGCGCTATATTCATATCCGAGAGCATGATCAGATTGTAGGCTCCTATCTGCAGTTTACGGATAAGACAGAAGAACTTCTGATGTTTGAACAGCAGCGCTATCAGGCGACGCATGATGGGTTAACCGGAATATATAATCGCGAGCGATTTTTTAGAGAAGCAGAGAAGCGTAAGAATGAATTTCCGAATATTCCATGGATGATTCTGGTTTCCAATATCCGTGATTTTCGACTGGTGAACGAGTTGTTCGGAGAAGAAGTCGGTGATGCGATTCTGGTTCGTGAGGCGGAAAATTTTAGAAAGTATGCGCATCGCTCCAGCTTGTACGGACGAATTATGGACGACAGGTTCGCACTTTTGATGGATAAACGATATTTTTCACCGGACATCTTTATGGAATGTATTGATGACGTTCGAAAAATCACGGATGAAAAGAATTTCCGTATGCATGTGCAGGTTGGTATTTATGAGGTGACAGATCCAACAGAAAATATTGTTCTGATTTATGATAAAGCGATACTGGCGCTTCCAAACATTGCCTCTGAATACCAAAAGGTATTTGCATACTATGACTCCAACAGGATGGAGGAACGTCTGAAGGAGCACCAGATTATTGAAGACTTTGACCATGCACTGGAGCATGGCGAATTCCAAATCTTTTTGCAGGCGCAGTTCGACAAGGAAGGCAAAGTACTCGGAGCGGACTCACTGCCTTGTGTTGCCTCAGAGGAGAGAGGCATTCTGGCAGGAAAGGATTTATATGCTGCATTGGAGCATAGTGGCGTCGTTCATAAGATGAATGAGTTCTTGTGGAACAGAGCTGCTGAGCTTTTGCATGAGTGGAAAATCACCCATCCGGACTGGTATATCAGCATTCACATTAGTGCCAAGGATTTGTATTTTACCAATGTTCTGGAGTTTTTGCAGAATTTGCTGGATCAGCATGAAATCCGTCCACAAAATCTGCATGTGGAAATTGATGAAGCCACATTGATGATGGATCCAAAGAACAATGTGACCTTATTGAACGAATTGCAGAAAATGGGACTTTTTATCATTATTTCCGAATTTGGAAATGGATATTCGTCCCTGAACATGTTAAAGGACATGCATCCGGATGCAATTCGGCTTGACCATATGGTGGACCCGGAGGATGGCGATGAGACGAGAGGCTATACCGTTATTAAAGCAATTCTCTCTATGGCGCAAAAACTTGGAATCCAGACGATTATTTCTGATATTCAAAATGAAGCGGAGCACCACTTTATAAAGGAAAATGGTGGAGATATCTACCAGGGAACTTATTATGCATTCCCGGCAACGGTAGATGAATTCGTTGTGATGACGGAGTGGACACCGGACTAGCAAATGAACGATTTAGAACGTTATTATAATAAATTTAACGAAGAAAAACGCTTGGATTCGCGGCACGGGCAAATTGAATTCCGTACCACCTGGGACGTGCTTCATGAAGTCCTTGCTGCAAAGGGCCTGTATCCATCCAAGGATATTGTGATCGCAGATATAGGTGCTGCGACGGGACGGTACACCCTGCCACTGGCGGTGGAAGGGTATCATATGATTGCTGTGGAACCTGTGAAGCATAATCTGGGACGTCTTCAAAAAAAGGTGGAGGAATACGAGGCCGCGGAAGGATTAAGGCTTTCCGTGGAGGCATATAAAGGGTTTGCTGGCAAACTCAAGCACCTCGCGGATAATAGCTGTGACGCAGTTCTTTTTTTAGGACCGATGTATCATCTTTGCGAACCATCCGACAAACTTTTAGCATTGTCCGAGGCTAAGCGTATTGCCAAACCGGGTGCACCAATCTTTGTGGCATATCTGATGAATGAATACGGGGTGCTGACCTTTGGAATTAAGGAAGGACATTTGCTGGAAAGTCTGGCAGCGGGAACCTTGTCCGAGGACTATAAAATCCGACAGGATGAGGATGGCCTGTACTCCTATGTTAGATTAGAAGATATTGCTTCTTATAATGATGCGGTTGGATTAGAACGTATGAAAATCCTGACGCCGGACGGACCGGCGAATTACCTTCGCCGTGAGGTCAATGCATTAAGCGAAGAGGCTTATGAAGCATTTTATCGGTATCATAGAAGCATTTGCGAACGCCCGGATTTGCTTGGTGCAGCAGCACATACACTGGATATTGTTTATAAAAAAATCTAAAAACAGAGGCAGAGTTTGGAATCTGCCTCTATTTTTATGAAGAAATTGGACTGGATAAAAAACATCGTATTTATTTGATGATTTTTACTTGCATTATTGTTGGAATGTGATAATATATCAAAAGGGTTGATTTTTAATGCCACAAAGGAGATTTATTCATGAAGAACTTTAACAAGTATGAGAGACAATACTTTCTCCCTCCAGTCTGCGAATATGATTGGGCGAAGAAGGATTATATCGAACACGCGCCAATCTGGTGCTCTGTGGATTTGAGAGATGGTAACCAGGCCTTAATTGAACCAATGAGTCTGGATGAAAAATTAGAATTCTTTCAGATGTTAGTGGATATTGGCTTTAAGGAAATCGAAGTAGGTTTCCCTGCAGCATCTGAGACGGAATATGTTTTTATGCGTACTTTGATTGAGCGTGACATGATTCCGGATGATGTTACTGTGCAGGTTCTGACACAGGCAAGAGAGCATATTATCCGTAAGACCTTCGAGGCAGTAAAGGGTGCACCGCGTGCGGTAATCCATTTGTATAATTCTACCTCTGTTGCACAAAGAGAACAGGTATTTAGAAAAGATAAGGAACAGATTAAGCAGCTCGCAATCGATGGCGCCAAGCTCTTAAAGCAGCTTGCCGATGAGACCGAGGGAAATTTCGCATTTGAGTATAGTCCGGAAAGCTTCCATGGAACAGAAGTGGAATATGCTGTTGAGGTATGTAATGCGGTATTGGATGTATGGCAGCCAACTGCGGATTGCAAATCCATCATTAATATCCCTGCAACGGTAGAGACGGCAATGCCTCACGTGTTTGCAACACAGATTGAATATGTTCATAAGAATTTGAAATATCGCGACAATGTTGTTATCAGCCTGCATCCACATAATGACCGTGGATGTGGTGTGGCCGATGCAGAACTTGGCTTATTGGCTGGAGCGGATCGTATTGAGGGAACCCTGTTTGGAAATGGGGAGAGAACCGGTAATGTGGACATTATCACGGTTGCGATGAATATGTATTCCCATGGTGTTAATCCGGAACTTCATTTTGAGAATATGCCGGAAATTCGCGAAAAATATGAAAGATTAACCCGCATGGCTGTTCATGCTCGTCAGCCATATGGTGGCGATTTGGTATTCTCGGCCTTCTCAGGTTCGCATCAGGATGCGATTGCCAAGGGTATGTCATGGCGTGATGAAAAGAAGTGCAAGACCTGGACCGTTCCGTATTTACCAATTGATCCGGTGGATGTGGGCAGAACCTACGATTCTGATGTAATTCGTATTAACAGTCAGTCCGGCAAGGGCGGCATCAGTTATATCTTAAAGCAGAACTTCAGCATTTCCCTTCCAGAGAAGATGCGCGAAGAGGTTGGCTATGCTGTGAAGCAGGTTTCAGATGAAGAGCATAAGGAACTTTCACCGCAGTGGGTATATGAAATCTTTGAAAATAATTATATTGATTATATGCCATATTTCACCATCAGCGAGTTCTATTTCAAGCAGAACGATGGAATTATGGCGGAGACCACCATTCAGATTGGAGATAAGAAGACCATTGTGGATGCAAATGGTAATGGTCGTCTGGATGCGGTCAGCAATACCATTAAGCAGTTCTTCGGTATCTCTTATGAGGTAACTGTATACGAGGAACATGCATTGTCCCAGGGATCTTCCTCTAAGGCGATGAGTTACGTGGGAATTACCAGAAATGGTAAGATGTTCTGGGGTGCCGGTATGGATGAAGATATCATCAAGGCTTCCATTCATGCGTTGATTGTAGCTGTTAATAAATTGCCGGAAGTATCTCGTGAAAACAGCACGAGCGATGACCGTCTGGTATCCATGCTGAACTTTATTCAGGCAAATTATCAGAATGTAACCCTTGAAGAAATGTCTGCAAAGTTCCATTTGTCAGAACCATACATTTCCAAGTATATCAAGGAAAAATCCGGAAAGACCTTTGGCGAGCATGTGGCACACATTCGTATGAAGAAGGCCAGAAGCCTCTTGAAGAATGGTAACATGACCGTTGAGAATATCGCATATGCTGTTGGATATCAGAACGTTGAGCATTTTAACAGACTATTTAAAAAGACCTTTGAAATGACTCCGATTCAGTATCGTAATTCCAGCAGAAAGCAGTAAGGGAGGCCGAAAATGGTTGTACATAAGTTTCTATTGATTTTATCAAACCTTTTGGCAGTAGCCGAGCTTGCACTGATTCCGCCATTTGCAGGACTGATTGCAAAGCTTCCATATCTTGCAGTGCCAATGTATTTGGTTGGATGGACAGCAAATTATGCAGTGCTATGTATTTTAACAGTTGCAATGTTCGGACTGATTTCATTAACCATTAACAAGAAAAAAGAGTATAAGAAACACAACAGATTCTATGATGTCTTGTTTGGATGGCTGATGGGTTATGCGGCCTGGATTTGTGGCGCGGATGTGACGGTAACCGGCATGAATAAGGTGCCTAAGCCGTCGGAGGGAAGATTCCTCTTTGTATCCAATCACCGCTCAATTTATGACACCTTCATTCAGGTTGGTGCGTTTTGGAAGTATCCATTGTCCTTCATCTCAAAGCCGGAGAATTTTAAGATTGTAATGGGCAATCGCTATATGACACGTTGTCGCTATATGGCCATTGACCGTTCGGATGTGCGTGACGGTGCCAGAATTACCAGCAATGCGGCAAAGATGATTCAGACCGGTGAGTGCTGCGTGGGTGTGTATCCAGAAGGAACCAGAAACCGTACCGCAGAGACATTATTGGAATTTAAACCGGGCTGCTTTAAGTCTGCACAATGGGCACGTTGCCCAATCGTAATCGGTGTGGTTCATGACTCCGCACAGATGCGTCCTAGATTCCCAAAGAGAACCAAGGTTTGGTTTGAAATCGTGGACGTTTTACCATATGAATCCTTCAAGGATTTAAAGACACATGAGATTTCTGACATTGTACGTCAGAAGATGTTAGATAGCTTGGCTGGTGAAAATCCACAGGCCATTGATCTTCGTGAACCAAAGGTTTAGGAAACAGAATAGAACAAGGGATAGAAAGGAAGTATCATTATGGAAAAGAAAAACATTGATTGGTCCAATTTGGGCTTCGGTTATGTAAAGACCGATTATCGCTATGTGTCCAATTTTAAGGATGGCGCTTGGGATGAGGGAACTCTGACCACGGATGAAACCATTACAATGAATGAGTGTGCAGGTGTATTACAGTATGCGCAGACCGTATTTGAAGGTTTGAAGGCATATACCACAGAGGCTGGAAAGACTGTTATTTTCCGTCCGGATTTGAATGCCAGCAGATTGGCAGCATCCGCAGCCAGATTGGAAATGCCTGTATTTCCTGAAGACCGTTTCATCGATGCAGTTACGCAGGTTGTAAAGGCAAATGAAGCATTCGTTCCGCCATATGGTTCCGGTGCAACTCTTTACCTCAGACCATATATGTTCGGTAGCAATCCTGTCATTGGCGTTAAGCCGGCAGATGAGTATCAGTTCAGAGTATTCGCTACGCCTGTAGGTCCATATTTCAAGGGCGGCGTTAAGCCACTTACCATCAAGGTTTCTGACTTTGACCGTGCAGCTCCACATGGTACCGGTAACATCAAGGCTGGTCTGAATTATGCAATGAGCTTACATGCTATTGTAACCGCGCACCATGAAGGCTTTGATGAAAACATGTATCTTGATCCGGGAACCAGAACCAAGGTGGAGGAGACTGGTGGTGCAAACTTCCTGTTCGTAACTAAGGATGGCAAGGTGGTAACTCCAAAGTCCGACAGTATCTTACCTTCTATTACCAGAAGAAGCCTGGTATATGTTGCGAAGGAATATTTGGGATTGGAAGTTGAAGAAAGAGAAGTATTCTTCGATGAGGTGAAGGACTTTGCTGAGGCAGGTCTTTGCGGAACCGCTGCTGTTATCTCGCCTGTTGGAAAGATTGTTGACCATGGCAAGGAAATTTGTTTACCAAGCGGAATGAGCGATATGGGCCCTGTAACCAAGAAGTTATATGAGACCTTAACCGGCATCCAGATGGGCCGTTTAGAGGCTCCTGAAGGCTGGATTCGCGTCATTGAGTAGGCTTGTACTATAGGGGAATATATTTATGAATCCAGCAGATTTATTTAAAATGAAGCAGTATTGGGAGACCTTCTGCAGCAATCATCCGCGCTTTCCACAATTTTTGCAGGCAGCACGAAACGGAATGGTGAGCGAGGGCTCCGTCATTGATGTGACCATTACCTCTGCGGATGGTCGCACCATTAGTACCAATGTGAAATTAACGCAGTCCGACATGGATATGTTCAGAGCATTGGGAAATATGAAGTAAATTTTAAACAGATGAAAGGCCGCTCATTCGTGAGTGGTCTTTTTTCTATAAAAATTGAAATATGGTTAATCGACATCTATAATAATTATGTGATACGTTTTTTCAAAATTGGGGGAGGGGTTTATGAAAAAGAAAAAATGGATTTTCGCGTTTTCCGGAGGAATGGTTTTTGCACTAATTTTTGTGCTACTTTATGCAACTGGAACGCTGACGAAATTGTTGAACTTGAATGTGCTAAATGCGGGCAGCGCAGCCGCACCGAAAGTGCTAACAACGAATGTAACCTGCGACCAGGCAACTGCTAGGGCGGAAGAGTATATTCGAACGGTTCAAAACGAAAATGTCAATCTGCATCCGGTAAGCGCTGAGCAGGTGAGTATAAGCAAAAAAGCATATTGGAACAAAGAAAGCGTTTATAGTATTCCAAAAAAAATAACCACATTAAAGGATAACGCAAAAAATAAAAGGTATCTGGATGACCTGAATTTTGTGGACAAGTTAGGAACAACGATTTGTAAGGATTCAAATGGTAATCACAATACAAAAAAATTGACGGGCTGCCACTCGAACCAGTGGGCGTATGCGGATGTGCAATGTTCCGCTTTTGCCTGCTACATGGCATATATTATGCTGGATGTTGAAGTATATGTAAACGGCAGTACTCTTTATGATGCAAGCACGAAAAAGACTCCCAATGACGGTTATAAAAAATACACAAATTTGACAGGATTTACTTTTAAACCAGGAGACATTATAAATACAACCAATCACTGGCTAATTGTATATAAGGTTGAAGGAGATAAATTATTCACATTAGAGTGTAACTTCTGTCCATATGGTGATCGGGATTATAAAAGATGTGTCATATACAAAGATGAGATTAGTATAAGCAAAATGGTGATAGGGAAGTCTCTTCCGGGAACAGGACGTAGTAGCCAAACGCTGGTATGTGTTTACGAATCTCCGGCGAAGACCACCTCCGGAAAAACCTATAAGGTTGTACTTGACGGGAATGGAAGCACAGAAAGTAATGCTACGATCTATTGCGAAAAAGATGGATCCTATTCCCTGCCTGCCGGCGTAACAGATGAGACTGCCGCATTCACGGGCTGCTTTAATAAAGCCGGATATACGTTTGATAGCTGGAATACAAAGCGGGACGGAAGCGGGAAAAAGTATGCAGATAAGAGTAAATTTAAAAACCTTGCAGAATTAGGGAAGTCTGTAACGCTTTATGCACAATGGAAACCAAATAAAAATACCATTACGCTTAATGGCAATGGTGGTACAAACCAATCAACCGGTTCGAGTGGCACGATGGTGTATTTTACAGGTGAAAGTAAGACCATTACCTATCAATTTGAAAAGAAGAATGGCATTCTGAATGGCTGGAACACACAAAAGGATGGAAAGGGTAAGTCTTACAAGAATACGAAGGATATTCCGAATACGGTATCGAATATTACCTTGTATGCACAGTGGACTCCGGCTTATACCATTCAGTATAATGATAACTGCTCAGGAGTAAGAAAAATAAAAACGGAGATGATTGCAGTAAGTGCTAGTGACAAAAAGTTCATCAGCAATCCGTTCTCAAAGGGTGGCTATACGTTTGATGGGTGGAATACGAGGGCGGATGGCCGCGGAACAAAATACAAGGCAGGTGCAACAATTCCAAAGGGCCTGAAATCTGCAGGAGAGGTATTGACTCTTTATGCACAGTGGAAGGCAACCCCAACGAAAATACCAGAAGGAATTTATGTAATATCTTCCGCCTGGGACGTAAATAAGGTGCTGGACGTATGGGGTAAGTCCGGTGAAGAAATAAAGAAAGATCAAGGCGTTCAGGTATGGAATAAGTCTGGAAAACTAGGGGCGACAGATCAACAATGGAAGGTTGAATCGGCTGGAGATGGCTATTATTTCATTATAAATGTTTGGAATAATATGTGTCTGGATTCTTCACAGGGATCCACTAAACTGGTATGCAATCCAAAGAGTAATACAGATTCCATGAAATGGGCATTTGTCGACGCTGGAAACGGAAGTTGCTATTTGCATTCCAAAAAGGATGGCTTTAACTTAAGTGTTGGCGTAACAGGAAAGAATATCGAGAACGGAAACCTTACAAAAATCGCCGAACAATGTACAACGCTTCGCTTTAGCTGGAAAATTACGAAGGTTCAGAACAGCTTGGACTATAAGCTGATTCAGGAGGGCACTTATAACATTGCAACCGCTGTGAATACTGGAAAGATATTTGATGTATGGGGAAAACCTGGAGAAACTATAAAAAACAATCAGGGTGTACAGGTCTGGAACAAAGGCGGGGATAAAGGTTCAACAGATCAGCAATGGAAAATTCAGTATGCTGGTGATGGATATTATTACATAATCAATAATTGGAATAAACAGTACCTGGATGCCTCAAAAGGCACAGACAAGCTGGTATGTAATCCAAAATCCTCAAGTAATGCAAGTGCAGTTCTTTGGAGATTTTATGATGCGGGAAGCGGATACTATTACATGAGTCCGAAGAGTAGCGGAAAATATGTTTCTACCGCGGCAACGAAGGTGGAGAATGGAACGCTGGCTAAGTTAAGTGATAAAAAGAATGCGAATACATTCAAATGGAAATTGACGAAAATCTAGTGAAAAAGGGGTGTATGTTCAGATTTTGAACATACACCCCTTTTGTTATATCCTTCTAACGCGCTAATTCGCCTAATTCTGGCTTTGCTGCTGTTTCTTCTTCTCTTCCTCAGCCTTCTTCTTTTCTTCGCGTTCTTTTTTTAGTTCGGCCCATTTCTTTTGCTTTTCCTTCTTAGCATCCTTGCCCTCTTCACAATGGGCGGAGCAGTGAGGGGTTTCTAAATCCTCCTGGTCAATAGCATATGGAGCATCTAACACCTTGGTTTCCTCATCGTATGGATCATAGTCACCATAGGTTTTAATAACGCGGATAACCTCCTTCTGAGAACTTTCCGGACATTCGTCGCAAGCAGCTTCTTTGGATTTGGTACAAATCGTAACCTTTGTGTGGGTTTTGCATTTTTCACGTGGTTCTGTGCCGGCTGCGAAGTATTCGGTAGCGATACGGCTTCCACGTTCATCCTTATCACATAAACCTTCCACTGCCAACAGTCCGGAATCCTTACAAATCTTTACGGCCACAACACTATCCGGCTTTGGCTTTTCCTCAGAATGTGCATTCTCTCCACCATTTATGTAGTAGAGGAGTTCCTTCCAAATCTGAATATGAGCAGCTCCGAATTTGTCCACATCATATGTAACATCACTATCATAACCTGCCCAAAGACCTGCAGAGTACTTGCCGGCAAAGCCGACCAGCCACTTATCGATATAATCCTGAGAGGTACCGGTTTTACAAGCAATGTATAACGGTTCCTGATCGCTGAATGCCCAGTTGATGGTACCTTCCGATGCTACGGAGTGCATCATTTCGGTCAGCATCCAAGCAGTGGATTCTTTCAGGATGCGGGTTTCTTCGATATCGGTATTGTCCAAAATAACATTGCCGTCATGATCCAAAACCTTGCTGTAGAGCTTTGGCTCAATGTACTTACCGTCGTTGGCAATGACGGAATATGCACCGGTAATTTCATAATTGGTAACGTTACAGGTACCGATTGCCGTTGGTAAATAATAGTCATTCTTGGTAAGGGTTGTGATGCCCATTTTTTGCAGATAAGAGATACCGGTCATAATCCCGACATCTGCCAAGGTTTTAATTGCCGGAACATTACGGGAATCTGCCAGCGCATAACGTGCAGTGGTATAGCCTAAGTATAATTCATCATAGTTATGAACCAGAGCGCCGGTGTCCCAGAAATAAGGCTGGTCATCAATGATGGTTCCAGTACCATAGCCTGCAGTATCAATGGCTGGAGCATAAACCAATAAAGGCTTTACTGTGGAACCAGCCATTCGGGATGCACCTACGGCACGATTTAAGACACGGGATTTTTCCTTTGGACCACGTCCGCCAATCAGAACACGCACACAGCCAGTATCATTTTCAATGGCTACATAAGAGCATTGCGGCTGTTCTGTTAAGGTAATCTGCTCACTGTTTTCAATGATGACACCACCGGTCTCCTCGAGGATGTGCTCCTCATAAGCTTTAACAGCTGCATAAGCATCATCCTGCGTTGCATAAACCAGATTATAATCCTCACCATACTTCTTCTGATACCAAACCAGCATGGAAATTTCGGTGTATTTGCTAATGACACCTTCTGGATCACGGACCTGGAAGCGAAGCGTCACGCTGTATTCTACATAGCCGTTCCAGGAATCCTTATTATTAATCATATCCTGCGCATATTTCTGCATAACAGAATCTTCACAGGAATAGATGGATAAGCCACCGCGATATACTACATTGTAGGCCTGCGTGTAGGTATATCCCTTTTCGGTCATTAAATCACTCATCAGCTTGGTAATCAGTGCATCGGTGTAATAGGAATATGCAGTGGACTCCTTGTTTGCACTATTATTTAAAATACGCTCGTAAACGGTATCCTCCAGAGCATCATTGTAAGCCTCTTTGGTAATCATTTCCTGTTCGAGCATATTCTTTAAGACTTTTTCGCGACGCTTTGCGTTTTCTTCTGGGAAGCGTACAGGATTGTACTTGGAAGGGTTCTGCGTAATGGCTGCAATAACGGCACATTCGGAAAGCGTCAGTTCAGAAACATCTTTATTAAAATAATTTTTAGAAGCGGATTGTACACCAAGGTTGTTATTTCCCAGGTTAATGGTATTCAGGTAATTCTCTAAAATCTGTTCCTTGCTTGCGGTCTCTTCTAACTTTAGCGCCAAAAACTGCTCCTGAATCTTACGACGAAGACGATCGGAGAGGGAGTTCTCGGACAGATAATCGGAGAATACACTGTTTTTAATTAACTGCTGGGTGATGGTACTGGCACCCTCTGTGAATCGAAAACC
>JAZUHV010000135.1:0-14358 GCA_045641925.1 Butyrivibrio sp. | reverse complement strand
GGTGGAGACCGTCAGGAATTGCATGAAAAGATTAGAACGCTTTCCATGGAAGCGGGCAAGAGAGTGAAGGTGGAAGGCCTCGACAATAATCTTCTGGAGCTGATTGCTGCGGATCCAGCATTCAATCTTTCTTTGGAGGATTTGCAGAAGTCCATGGATCCTGCACTTTACACCGGTCGCTCCAAGTGGCAGGTGGAGGAGTTTTTGGCAGAAGTGGTACAGCCAATTCTTGACCAGTATAAGGATGAGCTTGGAATGACTGCGGTAATTAACGTTTAATAAAATGTAGATATTTGTGAAAGGGTGAAGCCAAAGGATTCACCCTTTTTGTATGTATAGGGGCTTTTATGAAGAAAGAATACTGTGATATTTTCAATTTGTGTTTTCCGCAATTTCATATGTCTTATGAACGCTTTTGCAGTTTGCTTTTAAAAGAGCAATCCGTTTATTTTGAGCAGATTGAGGATGACGAGGTTGTAGCCTTTGCGATCGTGGAGGAATTTGCAATCCGCCTGATTTGCGTTTCACCTGCATATCAAAATCATGGAATCGGGACCAGACTGCTTTCGGATATAGAAGAGAATCGGAAGGAGCAAGGCTATGAAAGCGTGATTACGGGAGGCGTTTCCTCACAATTATTCATTGGTGCAACTTCCGATAGTTGGCACTTTTTTGAAAGCAGGGGTTATGAATCCGTCGGTAAATGCGATGAAATGCTTTTGGAATTAAAGGATTTTCATTTGGAGAAGTATGCGTTGCATGGAAAGGAAATTGCTGAGTACGGATGGTTTGAGGGCGATATGAAGGAGATTTTGGATGCGGTTTCTAGTGTTGACGAAGGCTGGACTCCGTATTTTACAGAATCTGAAAAAATATATGTAGCTCGGGTAGATGGTGAAATAGCCAGCTTTTGCCTGGTAGATACGGATTGCCAAAAATATTTAGCAGACCATTATGGCAGAGTGGGTATGCCTGGCTGCGTCGGTGCGATTCCAAAATTTAGAAATAAGGGGATTGCATTAGAGATGGTCGCAAGGGTAACCGATTACCTGAAAGAGCAGGGAATGGATATCTCCTTTATATTTTTCACGGGTGTGGCGGACTGGTATAAAAAGATTGGCTATCAGATATTCCTGTCAGAAATTTTTGGGACGAAACGAATCTGACCAAATTCTAATCAGTAGGTTTCAAAGCATATTGAAACCTACTTGAAATGGTGGTAACATAAATATGTATGTGCGATAAGCACTACAAAAAGGAGGACTTGAAGATGTCTAAAGTTAATGTTGTATTGGGATGCTTTTACGGAGATGAAGGAAAGGGCCGTACCACAGATTATTTGGCACAGACCTGCGAAGTCGCTGTTCGTGCATCCGGTGGCAATAATGCGGGACATACCATCGAGTTCAATGGTAAGAAATTTGCTATGCGTCTGATTCCATCAGGAATCTTCTCCGGAAAAACCACTGCAATCATCGGCAATGGTGTGGTTTTAAATCCAAAGGTATTGATTGGCGAAATCAATATGTTAAAGGAAAACGGAATCGATGTAGACAAATATCTGAAGATAAGCGAAAAAGCACATGTTATTTTCCCTTATCACAGCGAAATGGATGTGATGTTAGAGAATCGCCGTGTGCATAAGATTGGAACGACCAAGAATGGTATCGGACCAGCTTATTGTGATAAATATGAAAGATCTGGAATTCGTGTAGAAGACTTATACAGAGAGAATTTCAAGGATGTGCTGGCAAACCAGGTGGCTGTGAAGAATGAGCAGTTAAAGGAGGCCGGTGTATGCTTAAGCTTTGATGAGATTTATGAGGAGTATAAGGGCTATGCGGAAATTTTAAAGCCTTATGTATGCGATACCATTAGTCTTATCCATAAGTATATTAGAGAAGACAAGATGATTGTTTGTGAAGGCGCACAGGCAACCCTCTTGGATATTGACTTTGGTTCTTATCCATTTGTAACCTCCTCTAATCCGACCATTGGCGGTATCTTAACAGGTACCGGTATCAGTGCTCGCGATATTGGCGATGTTTATGGTGTAATTAAGGCATATTCCTCCCGTGTCGGCGAAGGCCCATATGTAACGGAATTAAATGATGCAACCGGCGACCGAATTCGTGAACTGGGCCATGAATATGGTACTGTTACTAAGAGACCACGCCGCTGTGGCTGGCTGGACCTGGTGGCATTACAGTATGCGATTAATATCAATGGCGTTAATTACATTAATTTGAACCATTTGGATACGATTGGTAATTTTGAAACCTTCAAGGCCTGCTATGCATATGAAGTGGATGGTGTGGAAACAAGAGACTTCTCCACCAATGCAGAATTTTTGGCAAAGGCAAAGCCTGTATACAAGGAATTTAAGGGCAATTTTGGTGACATCAGTAAGTGCCGTACCTTTGAAGAACTTCCTGCTCAGGCTCAGGAATATGTGAGATTTATTGAAGAATACACCGGATGCACTGTAAAGCTGATTGGTACCGGCGCAGATAGAGAATGCATGATTGTTAGAGAATAAGAAATAAAGCATTAAAAAATGCCTCCATTTATGTGGAGGCATTTTTGATTATTCATCCTTACCGGTTTCTATAGCATCCTGGGACAATGTTTTCTCTGAGGACTCGTCCACAGGCACCTCAATGGTTTGATCCTTTTTCGGATTCGCAAGCTTATAGAACATCATAATAAAGTATAAAATGATTGGAATAACAAAGGTGGCTATAAGCGCTATGTACAGCATGTTTTTGGACCATTCGGTTCCGATCAACGCTAAAATCAGGGCTACCAGATACATGCTGACTAAAAGCACTACACCGATGATGGCAATAATCTGCTTAGGCCCCATTTTCTTTTTGGATGTATTAGACATAAAGAATTCTCCTCGTTATTGATTGATTTCTATTGTACAGGATTTTATTAAATTTGTAAAACGAATGCGTGGAGAGCAACGGAATGGAATTGACGAACACGCAAGATTGTTTTATACTTCCATTGTTAAAAACATGATGAAATTCGCCTGTAGGGGCGTTTGTTAAGGAGAATGAGTATGAGTTTATTAGAGCAGTGGAGAGATATGGCCTATAATCATCAGCAGCTGACACAGCAGCAGTCTGATCAGTTCTGGATGGGTTACTTTACACAGGAGAAGGCAATCTACGAGGAAATCCTTGCAGATCCAAAGAACCCTGTAGAGGGAACCGTTAAGGAATTGGCTGAGAAATTTAATGTTGACCTGATGATTATGGTTGGTTTCTTAGATGGTATCAATGACAGCTTAAAGAAGCCAAATCCAATTGAGACCATGGAAGAGGATACCAAGGTCAGCCTTGACTATGATGTAGAAGGCCTATATATGCGTATGGTAGATGCAAAGGCAGAGTGGTTATACACCCTTCCTGCCTGGGAGACTCTTTTAACAGAGGAACGCCGCAAGGTGCTTTATCACGATGGTAAGCTGATGGGTACGGTTATTAAGGGTGAGAAGATTGGACGTAACGATCCATGTCCATGCGGCTCCGGCTTAAAGTACAAGAAGTGCTGTGGTAAGAATGCATAATAAGTGATTGCTTATGATACCCCCAACTGAGAAAAACAGTTGGGGGTATTTTTTTATCCGGTACGAAATATCTGGTTGAAATTTTTTGAGAATATTATATAATTAATTAAATGGATTAAATAATTGTTTTGGCAGGGGTGTCGAACAATGTGACAGGAGGGGAAGGTTATCAGGTTACAAGAATTAAGGAAGCTGTCCTTGACGGTAGGGCAGGGCGAAAATCGCTTTCGTATGTCGCGTGGAAGCTTTCGTTATAAACAAAAAATATATTGGAAGCATGCATGCGAATGTACCGGTATAAAGGAGCAGTCAGACGGCTTTGATCTATTGTTTCTGGATATAAAAACCAAGAAAGAATATACCGTGCTGGTGCGTGAAAAGGATGGCTGCATTGAGGTGCATTGCCAGGGGGAAAACGAAAACACAAATCGTTTTTGGATTACCCTGCCAACAAATGAAAACGAACATATTTATGGATGTGGCGAGACCTATTCCGAGTGGGATTTGAAGGGGCAGAAGGTGCGCATTTGGGTTGCAGAGCATCAGAATGCCAATCGTATTGCCCGTAAAATCCTTAAAGACACCATTCGCGGAGTCAGACCAAAGAAGAAGCTGCCTTTTTCAAGGTATGAATCCTACTATGTTCAACCAACCTTTGTTTCCAGTGATTGTCATTACGTTCATGTGTATTTAAAGGAATACGCCGAATTCGATTTTACGGCTGCGGGTATGGTTACGCTTTATACACAGGAGCTGCCTCATTTCGTATGTGAAGCTGCTGATAGCTTTGAGGAGCTTTCTCATAAGCTTTCCAAACGCTTAGGCGGACAGCGTAAGCTTCCGGACTGGATTTATGAGGGCGGCATATTGGCCATGCAGGACTGGATTGTGGAGGACAAGAAAACACATGAGGGCTATGATGGCTGCGGCAATGTAGAACGTAAGGTGGCAAAGGCGCGTGAAGCTGGTGCCAGTGTGGTTGGCGTATGGTGTCAGGACTGGTGTGGCTGTCGCTGTACAGGTTTTGGATATCAGGTGATGTGGAACTGGGTATATGACGAAAAACAGTATCCGGGACTTCCTGAAAAAATAGCAGAGTGGAAGAAGCAGGGAATTGGCTTTTTGGGATACATTAATCCATTTCTGGCATTAGAAAAGGAATTGTATGAAGAAGCACATCGACTTGGCTATTGCGTAAAAAATGCCAAGGGAGAGGATTATTTGGTTACCATCACCACTTTTCCTGCTGCTATGGTGGATTTTACAAATCCTGCTGCGTATAGCTGGTACAAGGAAATTATAAAAAAGAACATGATTGGCATTGGCATGAGGGGCTGGATGGCTGACTTTGGAGAATACCTGCCAGTGGACGCTGTGCTGTACGAAGGCAATCCTAAGGAGCTGCACAATCAGTGGCCGGCTATTTGGGCAAGATTAAACCGAGAGGCCATTGAGGAATGTCAGGCACAGGAAGAAATCTTTTTCTTTACCAGAGCCGGATACACTGGTTCAGTGGGGGATTCTGCCATGATGTGGACCGGCGATCAGCATGTGGACTGGTCCGTGGATGATGGATTACCATCTGTCATTCCGGCAACACTTTCTCTTGCAATGAGTGGATTTGGAATTACGCATTCAGATGTAGGAGGCTATACCACCATCATGAATATGACGCGTTCCAAGGAACTTTTGCTTCGCTGGTCGGAGATGAATGTATTTTCTCCTCTGTATCGTACTCATGAGGGAAATCAGCCTTCGAGAGACGTTCAGTTTGATTTTGATGAGGAAACGCTTGCACAAACCACCGCCTGCACAAGAATGCACCAGGCGTTAGGCTTCTATCTGAAAAAATGCGTAGACGCAACAGTACAGAAGGGCACACCTGTAATGCGACCACTGTTTTATCATTACCAAGAAGAAGAGTGCTTTACACTTAGTTCGGAATATTTGCTGGGGGCAGATATTCTGGTGGCGCCGGTTTTAGAGGCGGAAGTCACGAGTCGCAGCGTGTTTTTACCGGAGGATCATTGGGTGCATCTGTTTAGTGAGCAGGAGTATGCAGGGGGATGGCATACGATTGAGGCTCCAATTGGTCAGCCGCCGGTATTTGTGCGCAGGGGTAGCGCAGATTTTGAAAGATTAATGAAAATAAAAAAAGAATAGGGAGAAGGGTAATATGAACAACAAAAGGAAAAATTCATTTCTCGCAAAGCTAACTTATGGACTTGCAGACATCTACGGAGGCGGCGCCTTCGTAATCATTGGAACTTTTTTTACGGTCTTTTTGACAAAGGCATTGGGTATGCCAACTGCTTTGGCCGGTACCATTCCACTAATTGGTAAGATTTGGGATGCCGTAACAGACCCAATTATGGGTAATATTTGCGACAGAACCACCTCTAAATTTGGAGCAAAGCGTTTTTACATTCTGATAGGCAGCATTGTTTCCGCCATCACCTTTTTACTGATGTGGCTGGTGCTTCCGATTGCTTCCATGGTAGGTCAGTATATTTTTTACATGCTCATGTATATGCTGTTTTCTACAGGCTTTACCATTGTTATGGTACCTTACAATGCATTGCTTCCGGACATGGTTGAGGATTATAGCACGCGCGGACAGTTCTCCGGGGTGCGTACTGTCTGCTCCACCTTTGGTGCTATCCTGGCGGGTCTGATTCCTACCTTTTTCATTAAGGATAATACCAATGGAAGTGCGTATTTTATTGTGGCAATCATTTTCTCCGTCATCTTCTTTGTGATGATTCTTCTAACATTCTTTGGAACCTGGGAGAAACAGAAGGCCCCAGTAAGGGTTGGATTTAAGGAGAGCTTTGTTCAGTCACTTACCGTATATAAGAGTCACACCTTCCGCCTGTTTATTGCTATTTTCCTGCTGGGACAGGGAGCTGCAGACTTTGTGACAGGCCTGGCGGTATATTACATTGACGATGTATTAAACTGCTATCATGACGGCATGTTTACCATCCTGATGGGTGTAATTTTGGTGGCCCAGTTTATTGGTACAATTATCTTTACGCGTGTGATGAAAAATACAAACAAAAAGCTTCCAATTTTAATTGGCTTCCCGGTTCGTATTGTGGCAACCATTGCGTTATTATTTGTATCCACCAGATTTCCAGATGCTGCTGGCATTCCAAGCGGATTTTATGTCATTCTTGCTTTGAGCTTCATTATTGGACTGGGTATGTCTGCATCTTCTACAACCATTTATGCAATTTTAGCAGATATGGCGGATGTGGATGAACTGATTACCTCCATTAACAGACCGGGCACCTGCTCTGCTATGGCAACCTTCATTCGTAAGATTGCTACCGGACTTAGTTCGACCATTATTGGTCTTATGCTGGCGGTTGTGGGATATGATGAGGTCCTGGCGCAGAATGGTCAGGTTCAAAGTTCAGCCACACAGTCGGGCATTGTAAATATCTATGTAATTGCACCAATTATTTTAATGGTGGGAGCTCTGATTTGTGCCGTGGTATTCCCAATGGGCAAGAAGGAATTTGCAGTTGTAAAAAAGGAAATTGCACGTCGCAAGGGAGAGGATTCCTCAACAATTACCGAAGAGGAAATTAAGATTTGTGAGAAAATTACCGGTTACAAATATGATCGTTTATGGGATAAAAATAATGCCCTTCGTATGAGTAACCGTAAGGAAAAATAAGAAATGTCTTAGAGGAGGACAAATTGTATGAAATATTTTTTGGATAGTGCAAAGCTGGAAGAAATTAAGGAGGCTTATGAAACCTTTGGAATCGATGGAGTAACCACCAATCCACGTCATATCCAAAATTCCGGCAAGCCATTTATGACAGCCATTACGGATATTGCAAACTGGATTAAGGAGGAGGGCCTGGAGGGCGTAGATGTTTTCCCTGTATCCGTAGAGATTAATCCACATTTAGATGATGCAGATGAGATGGTTAAGATGGCGCGGGAGGTTGCAAAGCTTAGTCCAAACTTCGTTATTAAGATTCCAAGCATTCCAGCAGGTATTACCGCTGCCAGAAGACTGGAGAAGGAAGGAATTCGCACCAATGTTACATTGGTATTTTCTCCTGCACAGGCTATTTTGCCAGCTAAGAATGGATCCTTGTTTGTATCTCCGTTCATTGGCTGGAAGGAGGCGAATGGCGAGGACTGTAAGCAGTATATTCGTGATATCGTGGAGATTTATAAGAACTATGGTTTTTATGGAAAAACGCAGATTATTTGTGCTGCAATCCGTACACCGAAACAGTTTGTGGACTGCGCTACGGCGGGAGCAGACATTGTCACCTGTGGCTTGGACGTTTACAAGGATAGTATGAAGCATGCATATACAACGCAGGGACTTGGCATCTTCTGCGATGCATGGGACCATACAGCAGGCAATTAAAATAGGTGAGAGAGGCAGTTTTATGAAAATAGGATTTGTTGGTCTTGGCATCATGGGCGAATCCATGAGCGAAAATATTATAAAAAAACATAACGATTCCGTATATGTTTTTGACTTTGTTGAGGAGAAGGTAAGGCTTTTGGAGAGCAAGGGCGCAATTGCCTGTAAAAGCTCTCTTGAGGTGGCACAGGCAGTGGATGTATTCATTACGATGGTGCCAAAGAGCGAGCATTCCATGTCCGTTTACAAGGAAATACTTCCTGCCCTTCGTCCGGGTATGACCTGTATCGATATGAGTACCATCGACCCAAGTGTGTCCGTGGAAATCAGCCGCATGGTGAAGGAAACCGGTGCGCAGTTTATTGATGCGCCTGTAGTAAAGAGTAAACCCGCTGCCATCGCAGGCAAGCTTGGTATTTATGTAGGCGGCGATGAGGCTACCTTTGAGGCCGTGAAGCCAATTCTTCTTTACATGGGCGAGAATGTTATCCGTATGGGAGACAATGGCAAAGGACTTGTTATGAAAATCTGCCATAATGCATTGGTGGCACAAATCCAGAATGGAGTCAATGAGACCTCCACGCTTGCTAAGAAAAATGGTATTGATATACTGACCTTCGCACAGGCTATCAGCTATGGCGGTGGCCAAAACTTTTACCTGGATTCTAAAAAAGAGGTAATCCATCGTGATGACTTTACGACCGCTTTTTCTGTGGAAAATGAGCATAAGGACCTTGGCATTTGCTTAAAGCTGGCAGAGGAGTCTGGTGTAAAAATGCCAGGACAGGAGAATACCAAGCGTGTATATGATGCTGCCATAGAGGCAGGCTATGGTAAGGAGGACTTTTCTGCAACGGTTAAGGTTGTAAGAGAGTATCAATAGGCAAAGCATATGACATTATTAGAAAAATTAAATCAATGTAATGACGTTCCAATTGTCTCTGTTACAGACAATAGCTTCCAAAGCTATGGCCGCATTTTAAGTGGCTACGATTGGACCGAGCTGATGAACTATATGGATTTGGAGACGCAAATTCCTTTGGAAGGAAATCAGTATGTGGCTTCAGTTCCTGACATGGAAAAGCTTTCTGTTAAGAATCTGATAGAAGGTACTCTTTATGGAGGGATGACCATCCAAATTGGATACTGCAATGGTCGTAACACCACCTACAATGGCTTTGAATACCACAAGGGAAGCGAAATTAATATTGCAGTCACCGACTTTATGCTGGTATTGGGCCACTCTTATGATATTGTGGATAATCATTATTGCAATGAGGATGCAAGGGTATTCTTTGTGCCAAAGGGAACTGCAATCGAAATGTATCAGACAACGCTGCATTTATCGCCACTTCGTGTAAATGATGAGGGCTATAAGGACATAGTAATTTTGCCACGGGGAACCAACACGCCCCTTAGCGAGGAGGAAAAATCCATAAAGAGCTCAGACCCTGAAGCTGTACTTCTTTTGCAGCGAAACAAATGGGTGATTGCACACCCGCTTCGGGAACCCTTAATTCGACAGGGGGCTTTTGCGGGAATCATTGGCGAAAATAAGGAGCTTTACTATAAATGATGGAAGCCTTGTTTTACGTTGTCATATTACTTGCCAATACCATTCAGGGTGTGACCGGTTTTGCAGGAACTATTCTTGCGATGCCCTTTAGTATTCAGTTAGTGGGAATAGAGGTATCGGTGCCGGTTTTGAATATGCTGGGAATATTGGCAGGCATTTATGTTTTCGTGCTAAATGTGAAGGCTGTACAGTGGAGAGAAATTCTTCGTGTGGTTGTAGTGATGGGAATTGCTATCGTTGGAGGCGTTTTCTTAAAGGGCTATATGCTGTCGTATGATAAAGTTCTTTATATTCTACTGGGCCTCATTGTTTTGTTTGTGGCGCTACAGGGGCTTGTAAAAACCTGCATCATCGAACCGCGCCGAGAAAAAATGGCTAAATTACAGTCGATAGAAGAAGGCAAAACGCATCAGGATGGATCCGCAAAGGGTGTGATGGATAATATCCTTATGATGGGGATTCTTATTTTAGCGGGACTGGTACATGGTATGTTTATCTGTGGTGGCCCGTTATTAATTAGTTACCTGACCAAGCGCATTTCTGATAAAAAGCAGTTTCGAGCTACCATCAGTACCATCTGGATTTTTTTAAATTCGCTTCTGCTTGGCCTGCATATTTATCAGGGAATGTGGACGGCGCCGGTTATAAAAAGCGGGCTGATTTCGATTCCCTTCCTGTTTGGAGGCATGGCACTAGGAAGCTTATTATTTAAGCACATGAGCCAAAGGGTATTTTTAATTATCACCTATGTGCTACTGGTGATTGCTGCTATTACACTGTTTATTAAATAACAGTAAATGTATTTGTAATTGAATCATTTAGAGGAGATATGTCTATGACTAAGAAATTTCAGGTTGCTTATATTCCAATTGGTGTACCAACCTTTCATCTTGAGAGTGCACAGAGGGAATTTGAGCATTCCATAGAATTGTTAAAAAATATTACAGAGGATGTGGTTGCCCCTGCCCAAATGCTGTTGTCTTTAGATTTGCTAAATGCTTTTTTGGATACACTTGAACCGGATCTGATTGTGTTACAAAATGTGACCTTTGCCAATGCAGCATATGCATCCGAGGTTTTGGCTCGTTTTAAGCAGGCAGATATTTTATTATGGACCCTTCGGGAACCTGTGATTGACGGGGGAAGACTTCGATTGAATTCTCTGACAGGAGCTTATTCGGCTGCCAACACGATTAGAAAGTTTGGACGGACATCGTTTGAATATATCTTTGGTGCACCGGATGAGGCAGTGGTACAGAAAAAAGTGCGTGCGGTCATTGCAGCCTCCCAAGTTAAGCACGATATGGATGGTATGAAGCTTGCTGCAATTGGACATACACCACAGGGCTTTGGCTTTGGACGAGCCCTAGACCATGAAATGTTATCTAAATTTGGGGTTCGCCTGGAGTCTGTTGAGGCTCGGGAATTAATTGAACGTGCCCAATCCTACAGTGATGAAGACTGTGAGAAATATATTCAGGAAGCCGCCGGACGTATGGTGGGCTTAGAAAATACCCCTGAGAAAAATCGTAGGGACTTTGCAAGGCTATATAAGGCTTATGAGGAGTATGTGACCACCAACCACATTGGTGCATTGGCCAGCCGCTGCTGGCCGGATTTCTTTACTTCCTTTGGCACACCGGTTTGTGCGGTACTTGCAATTCTAAACGATCTGGGAGTGGCTGCAGCCTGTGAGGCGGATACCTACGGCGCCTTATCCATGTATGTGGCCGGAAAACTAAGCAATAGTCCAACCTTCTTTGGAGATCCGGTTTCCATGGATGAAGGGGAAAATACCATCACCTTCTGGCATTGTGGAACTGCAGCCTGCTCATTGGCAAGAACTGACACCGGAGCCGTGGTAGGAGAGCATTGCAACCGACACATTGGACCTACAATGGAATTTGGCTGTAAGGCATCTAAGGATGTTACAATCTTTAGGGTGGGACAAAATGAAAAGGGTGAGTTCCGTTTCTTTGTTGCACATGGTGAGGCATTGGATAAGCCAAAACAGTTTTTCGGGACCTCCATTGTGGTAAAGGTGGACGGAATTGCTCCACAGATGATTGAGCGTACGGTTTTAGAAGGCTGGGAGCCGCATTTTGTGGTGGCTTACGGTGATATTACACAGGAACTAACCGTTTTAGGCAAACTGTTTGACATTCCTGTGGAGAGACTGTAAATTATCATCAATAGATGGCTTGAAAGAAGGAGACAGTATGAAGCAGAGTGGAATGAATATGGTTTTAATTAAACATCAGAATCGTGTTACAGTTCTGCAGTATCTCCTGAAAAAAGGTCCGGTTTCCCGTAAGGACGTGGCCGATGCTGTTGGGCTAACCCCTGCTGCGTTGACCTCCATATGCACAGAGCTTATGGGGGAGGGCATCATTAGGGAAGTTGGAATCCTGGAGAGAACCTCAGGCTTAGGCCGAAAAAAGATTTTGATTGATATCAATTACGATTATGCGTTTTTATATGGAATTAACATCGAACTGGAATCAACTGTCATTGTTCTCTCAAACCTAAAGGGCGATGTAGTTGCCAGGGAAACAATCTCCACGCGTGGAGATTGTGCGCCAGAGACGTTTCTAAAAGAAATTGCGGATGTTTGTATCCGACTTCGGGAGTCGCAAAAGCCATCGCTTCAAAAGCGCATTAAGGGTGCGAGTATTGGTATTGTGGGACCGGTGGACCGAAAAAGGGGAAGCTCTTTGCGTGCCTACGGAATATGGCAGCAGGAGGTTATGGTGTGCGATATCCTGTCTAAAGCACTTGGTGTAAGAGCAGTGATTGAGAACAATGTGGATGCATTGGCACGCGCTACCATTCTTTTTGGCATTGGTCGACAGTATGATAACCTTTTGATTTTTAAATGGGGTCCGGGAGTTGGAAGCACCATTGTGATTAATGGAGGAATCTATGAAGGACGTCACGGAAAGGCTGCAGAGCTAGGTCACTTTATAGTGGATCGTAATGGAAAACAGTGTTCCTGCGGTCGCAGAGGATGCCTGGAAACAAAAATTTCTGTTAGTGCATTACAGGAAATTCTTGATTTTGAACCGTCCTTTTTTGGTGAAGCGTATGAGAAGGCGAATGCAGATACGCAGGAGAGGATTGATGAAGCAATTGATTTGTTTGCCCGTTGCATGGTTAACTCCATGACAATTTTGGCACCAAACCGTGTGGTATTAAGTGGAGCGCTTTTTCGGGATTCGATTATTCGGGACAGACTTATAGAATATTGTCAGAAATATGATATCGGTATTGATGACAAACGAATTTTATATAATAGTATTGCGTTGCAGGAGGACTACATTGGAACCATTGCATCTTTTTTAGAAAATATAATTTCCGGCTAAAAAAATATAACCCGACTGATTTTCTCAGTCGGGTTATTATTTGCCCTTCCAGGCATTACCAATCTTAATATCCGGGGAGCCAGAGGCAATTGCATTAATCAAAGAAGCAATGACCGGCTCGCTTAGTCTTGGGATTTTATGGATTTTTTTATGATCTGTAACAATGCAAAGCGTGTGGAACATCTTTGCCTGCCCATGCGGATGATGCACTTCATGGGTCTGATATAACCAGGTAATGTTCGCCAATGGCTGAATAATGATGTCCTCTTTTAATAGGGCAATGAAGAAGGAATCCGTTACGTATAAGTTACGGCGTCCAATCGGGACCGACTTGGCAAATTCTGTAATGGCAGAGGAGTATAACGCTGATACTTTTCCATAATGACGCATACGTTGTGCACTGATGGAAAGCTGCGGAAAAATCAAAACCACTAGCCAGTAAACGAGTAACAGCAGTGACAGGAGTAAAAAGATATGTAGTCCATAGACCGCAAAGGTGGCAAAACCATTGTCATATTCGTACTGATTGAAGATAATCGGGGAAACCATATCGGTTAATCGTTCGTTGGAGAACTCCAGACTAGTGGATAGTACCTCACAGACACGTTTGTACAAATCCTCATCTTTTGTAAGAGCGGCACTGACGGTGAGACCATCGAAGGTCGCTGGCTTGTTGGAAAAAGGAGAGGCTGTCAGAACAAATATATAGCACTTATTGCTTTCGAAGGTGTAATACACTCTGGCGCGTGCACGTGTACTGCCATAAAGTGCAAGACCACTGTCGTACAATTTATCCGTGGAAACGGATACCATTTGCGCATCGTCACTGTATAGGAGAGCTGCATCAAGTAAAGAGTCTGCAGGTGTGGCAATTTTTTTGGAAATTGGTGCCAAAATCATGGTAACGGAACAAAGAATGATTAGTACCATCGGTAAAATCAAACGGGGCCAGGTTTGCTCACGAATATATGCAGTTAAACTTTTGTGTTCAGTGTATTGCATAGCCGACTCATTTCATTTTAAATTGCATTTCGAAAATTACTGGAAAATAATGCGATTTCAGTATAGAATAGGAACGAAAATTGTGCAAGGGGGAGCGCTCATGAAAGCGTATAGCGTATTTGCCAAAGTGTACGACAGCTTTATGAAGAACATTCCATACGGCAAGTGGTGTAAAAACATCGTGGCGTACCTGGAAAAGCAAGGATTCTCAGACTGCGGCATATTGGAACTGGGCTGCGGAACCGGGTCCATGACGATTCGTCTTGCTAAAAAGGGCTATCATATGATTGGGACAGACCTTTCTGAGGAGATGCTTTCGCGTGCCGAAAAGCGCTCCAAAAGGGCGGGCGTGCAGATTCGCTATGAGCAGCAGGATATGCGCGCTAAGAGTGATGTCCATGCGATACCGGTCGTTCTTTCTGTGTGCGATTCCATGAATTAT
>JAZUHV010000134.1:0-2265 GCA_045641925.1 Butyrivibrio sp. | reverse complement strand
CCTATACCAGAGGAATTGTGGGCCATGGTCCGGTGAAGCGTGCCCTGCCACTTTTAAAGCACTTTGTTTGTAATAATACTGAGACAGACCGTGCAACATACGATGCAAAGGTCGGCACGCGTCTTTTGAATGAATATTATTTAGAGGTTTTTAGAAAACCGATTGTGGACGGCGGCGCATTTGGTGTCATGACCGCCTATAACAAGATTAATGGTATGCCGGGTTTAATTTCTCCAATGAACCAGGAATACGTAAAGGATAAATGGGGCGGCCGTTTGGTCGTCAGTGATGGTCATGCATTTGCAATGGTCTGCGATGAGCATCATTTTACTGCTTCTAATGCGGAGACGATTGCGCTTGCTCTTAAGAGTGGGGCCAATATTATGCTAGACCCTGCGGAAATGATTACAGAAGCTGCGACGGAAGCTTTGGCACAGGGCCTTATGACGGAAGCGGATGTGGACCATGCAATTTATGATGTACTGTATCTGCGTTTCCTGTTAGGTGAATTTGATGAGGTGGATCCATTTGCGGACCATGATGCATCCATGATCAATACGGATGCAGATAAGGCGCTGGCATTAAAGATGTCCGAGGAGCAGATGGTTCTACTGAAGAATGATGGAATTCTGCCTTTGCAGGCAAAGAAGATTGCCATCATCGGACCGCAGGCAGACGAGAACTTCTTGGATTGGTATACAGGTGCATCCTCGTATGATGTTACCGTGCGTGCGGGTTTTGAGGCAGCACTTCCAAATGCAGAAATCTCCTGCGATACTGGCAGAGACGTGGTGAAGCTAAAGAATGTGAAGTCCGGAAAGTATCTGCGAGTTCTGGAGGATTTGTCCGTACTGGTGGATGCGAATGAAGAAGAGGCTTCCATCTTTGAAAAATATGACTGGGGCTTTGGTTATGTGAACTTTATGCACACGGATACCGGAAAGATGCTTCAGGAAGAGGATAATGTCATCAAATGTACGGCAAAGGATGCATATCAGTGGTTTGTTCGTCCAATTATGACACCAACTGAAAGCTTTGGCGGTGTGACCTTTACTGCATGGAACAAGAATGCAATTGTGATGACGGAGGAGAATACACTGATTGTCAGTGAGGACGCGCACAAGGAAGACGATGCCTTTGTGATTGAAGTAATCTCCGATGGGGACGAACGCTGTAAGGAACTCGCAAAGCAGGCTGATGCAGTCATCTGCTGTGTGGGCAATCATCCGGTACAGGCGGGCCGTGAGGGATATGACCGCGAAAGCATTGCGCTGGCACCTAGACAGGCCGCTTTGGTGGAGGATGCATTGTCCGTTAATCCAAATACAATTCTGCTGATGGTTTCCAGTTACCCATTTGGTATTGAAAAATATGATGGGGAATGCCGTGCGGTAATTTTTAGTACGCACACTGGTCCGGAATTGGGAAATGCCGTTGCAAATATTATTCTTGGTAAGGCAAATCCTGCGGGACGTTGCGCGACCACCTGGTATACGTCTGATACAGAATTTCCGTCCATCTTTGATTACGACATTGAGCGTAATAAGATGACTTATTTATATTTTGATGGTAAGCCATTATATCCATTCGGATATGGGCTTAGTTATTCGACCTTCACGCATGCGAATCTGAAGCAGACAGGAGAGGATGAAACGCATCTGTATTTTGAAGCAGATGTGACCAATACCTCCGACCGGGATGGTGATGAGGTAGTACAGATTTATATGGTGAAGGAAGATAGCGCGTATCCAAGACCAATCAAGAAGATGATTGCATTCAAAAGACAGAATGTAGCTGCCGGTGAGACTGCGAAATTCGCCTTCAGCGCGGAGAAACACCTTCTGGAGGTCTATGATGAGTCTGTTAAGCAATTTGTGCTTGAGGGCGGAAATTACAGGATCCTCGCGGGATCGAACAGCGCGGATCTGAAGCAGGAGATAACAATTCGGTTATAGGATTATGGGGAGCATATTTATATATTTGTCAAAAATCGGCTCGATGATGGAGTAAAGGGGCTAAATCCATGGTAGCTAAGGATACCGAATGAATAGCCGTCCGGCATCCGATTTTAAAATTGTCACGCAAAGGAGGACAAAAAAATGGCAAACAAATATGCAGGAACCCAGACAGAGAAGAACTTACAGGAAGCCTTTTCGGGGGAATCACAGGCAAGAAACAGGTATACCTATTTTGCATCTGTGGCGAAGAAGGAAGGATATGAGCAGATTGCTGCTTTATTCCTAAAAACCGCGGATAACGAAAAGG
>JAZUHV010000133.1:0-10283 GCA_045641925.1 Butyrivibrio sp. | reverse complement strand
AATCCTTACCCATATTGCTACTACCTCAATTTTGGATTTGTATATAATGATATGTACAATGATCATTAAGGCGATCCATACTATCTGTGCAGCAAGGCTAGCTTTTAGCTTGCGAATACATTGAGAAAATGTCCCACAATGATTTTTGTTCATGATTAATCTCCCTTATTTTTCATTTCATCGATTAAATCAGAATTTCCAAACTGTCATAAGCATATCTTTAGCCCACAAGTACTGTCCCTTGTCCTCATGCTCTCTATAATAAACCTCAATCATCATTGTCAGATAAAGAATAATATCATACCATCTAATTCGCTTAAACTCGTTCTCTGAAAATGAAGTTTTTCCAAATCCTGTCAAAAAGCATTCTTCTCGGTTATGATATCTAAATCTATCATCCATAAATGCCTCTCCCCAAAGTGCTCTTTCCCAGTCTATTATGCCTGACACATGTCCGTTATCAATAAATACATTACCTTCCCACAAATCCCAATGTACTAATGTTGCAAAAGAAATTTCTTCAAATGCAGTTCTGTCATTTTCCAGTTGCATCAAATAGCTATCTGCATCATAAACGATATCTATATCTCTTTGCTCGGCATCCTTTATAAGATTCGTAAGCATTATCTTTGTAAACTCAAACAACGAACTATATTTCCTGGTATCCCCAAGAAAGCCAAATTCATCATTCCCTATGTTCGTTAACTGCTTAGAGATGCTTCCTATTTCTTCATTGATTGTTGATACTTCATTTTCTGGCAGCTTATCTTTTACAAAGCAATAGTTCATGCCCTCTAGCTTTTCCATAAAGAAATAATCGCCATCACATAACTTATGAGTGGCATCATAATATTGAACTTCTGCAACTTTAAAAGTGCAGTTTCTACGCACTAATTCCATTGCTTGAACTTCTGCACTCATAAGATTGATTTCATTTGATATATTACCAGTCCTATTTGCAGATGATATCTTTAATATACTTTCACTACCATCATCAAAGGAAATATTATATGCAACATTGCACATTCCCTCTGTCAATTCCTTTATGTTAGTAACCTTTTTACTTGGAAATGCAACTTTTGTCATTTCTAATATTTTCTCATTTGACTGTTTATTTTTGGTAATTGCCATGCTAATTGACCCCATAATACTTATTTGTTAAACACTAAAAATTGGAATTTATGCCAGTAGCAATCATACCATACCAGCACGAAATACGCCACCGCTGAGCCATATCATCGTAATGACGCAAAGGTTGCGTAAAAAAGGGCAAAAAGTATGCGCACATTGCGTAAAAGAGGCCTGATATTGCGTCACTTTGTGAAAAATTAGGGTTTTAGGGGTTCCCCTAACAAGATTTTACATCCTAAAACGACCAGTGCTAGCAGGGATGCGTATCTTGCCAATTAGTCAAATTCAATTTCTTAGTTCATCCATCTTTTCGCTTATTCTAAGGTCAATGAATGGACTTAGAATCAGCTAAAATACAGTCATAAGAAGAAATTAACTACCATTATTGATTAGGTAGTCCAAGGTAGTCCAAAACGCGAGACGGGGTGAGGCGGATAAAGAAAAAGGTCCAGTGGACCTTTTTCCCGCCGAACCGACCGAGCCTGAGTTTACGAAGGCGAGACCGAACCCCTTACACTTACAGGTCTTACAGATTTGCTACACAAATCTGTAAGCACGTGCTGTCGCACGATACAGAAGAAGGCAAATACCCTTACGGATGCAAGCATCCACGGACATTTGCCTTCTTCTGTGCCCTGCTCATAGTCTTTGCTGGTCGTCCCCGCGGAAGTTCGCCAGAAATGTTATGCTTTATGTTGCTTTTTGAGGCGAACTTCACGCGTGTGAGGTCTCCCGCCTCGTGCTCTTTTATGCAAATAAGGCAGGTCATAACGACCTGCCTTATTGCATAAAAAAGAGCGCGAGACGGGGATCGAACCCGCGACCTTCTCCTTGGCAAGGAGACGCTCCACCACTGAGCCACTCGCGCATAACTTATTGCGTCAGTTTCAACCGACTTGATTATATTACTACACTGTCGGCATGATGTCAATAAGTTTTTTTATTATTCAGGGAACATTTCTCGTATTACTTTAGCCAAACACTGCACTGCCGGAATGCTCTTCGAAGGATCATAATATGCTAACCCAATAATACGGCTTGCAGCCGGTTCCAACGGGTAAGTATCTACATCCACATTATAGGCATTGGTCAAAAGCTCCGGAAGAATGCAGGCACCACAACCAGCCTCTACCATCTTAAGGATGGACAAATCATCAATAGCATGGCATCTGGAAGCCTTTGCTCCACCATTGGCCTCTAACAATTTCAAACTATCCGCGTCACCATTTTCCAAAGGCTGAACATACTGCAGGGTTTCCAGTTCTGGAATGGTAATATAATTTGGATTTTTCGGAACAAAGCCCTTAGGAACAACCGCAACCAATGGGTCATTATACAATGGTTCCACTTGAATTTCTCCCGCGCTGGAAAGTGACAAAAAGCCGATATCAATATTTCCGTTTTCCAGCCATCTTGCAATATCTGCATAACTTCCCTGGAATATTTCTATTTCAATTCCCGGATACTCTTCATGAAATTTTTGCATAATCTGTGGTACCCAGCTGACGCAAACAGTACTAAAGCAGCCCAGGCGAACCACGCCGCGTTGCAATCCCTTAACCTCTTCTATCACCAGGTTCAAGGCTTCTTCACTTCGTAATAGTTGACGAACGTATGGCAGAAGCAATTCTGCGTCCGAGGTCAATGTAATCTTATTTTTTTTACGAATAAACAGAGGAAATCCTAATTCCTCCTCCATATTGCTGATGCAGTGACTTACGGCCGATGGCGTCAAGTTCATAACATCTGCCGCCTGTCTAAAATTCATATGCTCAACAATTGCAGCAAATACTTTGTACGAAAATAATGTCATAATGTCCCCCCCGTTTGGCTCCAATACAATCGAGCCACTCGTACATCATAACATATCGTTGAAAGAAATTCATCATTAAAATGAAAATTAATAATTTTACTAAACGAGCAAAAAAAGGTATGATATATCCATGAGGATAAGTGAACTTGAGCAATTCGCTTATCAAAGATATAGTTTCTATCTCCTGACGATACAAGCCCCAGCTGCATGGGGCTTGTATCATTATACGGAAAACGTAGAGTCAAACAACAAAAGACTGTGGCCCGTGCTTGCACGTGAGCCACAGTCTTTTGTTATTTGACGAGCGTAGCGAACGACAAGTGCGCTAGCACTTGGAGTCTACGTTTTCCGTTATTTGTCAGGCGTAGCGAACGACAAGTGCGCTAGCACTTATTTTTCAACTACGGTGAACGTTACAGAGATGCTGTTAATCGTTCCAAAATCCTCAGGACTTAAGATACCACTTGGTTCGCAGCCATCCAAAGAACCGGAAGGAGTTCTAGCCTCACCTGGAATTGTAGGAACCCAACCATTGTAAAGGTTAACACGGGTGCAGGAACCATCATCTGTAGTTGTATATGGAACGCAGGTTACCTTCTGGCCATCAATGGTTCTGACAAAGTCCGGTCCAACCTTTTCACCGTTAATCAATACTTCATCAATATCTATAGCAAATTCAGGGAACATATTCTCTGCATCATAAATACCAAGGGCACAGAATACAAAGGAATTTGCACCACCCACGGCACTAAAATCGAGTGATGTGGTATAAGTTCCTGCTCCAGTTACAACAGGTTCTACTGCAACAACGCCATCAGTGCCACCGGCCGGATGGTCATCTCCTACTGCATAAGAAAGTCCCCAGTCACTGGAGGAATACATAATCCATGCAAGTCCAGACTCTACATCATAGGTCTTCGCCTCACCAAGAATTGTATCCATGGTTTTCTTTGCCAATTCAACGATTTCATCATTGGTATAATCTGCACGGCTTTCATTCGAAGCGCTTGCGTAAAGATTCTTCAATGGTCTGCAATTAATAGAACAGGTTTCTTTATCATAAATGCTATTGCAGTCCCATAGCATTGGAACATATCCATATAAGTCACAATTTGCTAGGAAATTTTTCAAATATTCCATATGGCCTTCACGCAAATCCTCTGCCTGCATTGGTTTGCCATTGTAAAGCACACCATATTCACCGATGATTACAGGGATGCCTTCCTTCGGGAACTTGGAAAGTTTCTCAAGCATCTCGTTCATAGCCTGAACTTCCGTATTCACGCCCCAGGTAGATACGGAAGAAGCTCCAGCTGCACCCGTGTAATTGGATGGATCATAGAAATGCACAGAAAGGATTAACTTATCCTCAATCGTATCTTTTGGCATACTAAAGCGTGAATCCAGTGTCTGCGTAATATCTGTATTAATTCCGGCAATCAAAAGAAATCTCTGTGAATTATGGCCTTTTCCAGCACGTACTACATCAACAAACTTCTGATTGATTTCACCGGCCATCTTATACCACTCATCGGTAGATAGGTTGCCAGAGTCTGCCGTCAGGGTTGGATAGTTGGTATTTACATCGTTCAGACGTGCACCAACCTCCTCATTTCCAGATTCGAAAATCAAATGGTAATCATAATCCTTGAATGCTTCGCTAATTTGTGTCCACATGGATTCATAAATTTTCCATGCCTTCTTAACAATTTCTGCATCGGAGGAGCCGAACATGCCCCACCAGCCACCGTCCCAATGGTCATTGACAATAACATACATATCTGCAGCATATGCATAATCTACAATTTCCTTCACACGGTTTATAAATTCAGGTGCAATGGTATAATCGTCCTTCACAATATCCATACCATTGGTCCAAGCTACAGGAATTCGGATAGAATCAAATCCGGCATCCTTCATGCCCTGAATCATTTCTTTCGTAGTAATAGGCTGACCCCAGGCCTGCTCGAAGGCACTTGGGTTTTTCTTCTTTGGAAGACCGCTTGCTGTAGCTTCCATCGTATTTCCTAAATTGATACCATTGCCCATCTTTACAGCGAGCTCGGTTGCGGTCATTTTGGTTCCTTCATTTTCAATCGCAGGCTCCTGCTTTTGGCAGCCCGCAAGAATTCCGACGCCAAGCAGTAGCGCTAAGCAAAGTGCCGAAATTTTTTTGGTTAATCGCATAAAAAACCTCCTAGATGATATTTCTCAGTTTGTACTGATATCATATCAATTTAGGAGGTTCTCTTTAACCATCATAATTAGTATAGAAACATGGCAAATATTAGCAAATTCGCGGCAATCCTTCTCCCTGAAGCACGGTCAGTACGCGGCGTCCTCCAATGCGGGTACGCAAATATAAACTGCCTGCATCCTCTCCCTCTGGCTCCAAAACCATTCCAATGCGGCAGGCTCCCTGCCCATATGCAGATTGATGCATCACTTCCAGAGCCTTATCTTCATACGCCTCTGGTACAATGACAATGCATTTACCTTCATTTCCCATATAGAGCGGATCCAGACCTAAAAGGCCCGCGAAGTCCTTCACCTGTGAGGATACCGGAATCAGTTCTTCCGCAAGCTCGAAAACCTTTCCTGAGGTCCCTGCCAATTCCTTCAAAATGGTTGCCAATCCGCCACGTGTCACATCGCGCAATACATGCACCGGGATATCCGCTTCCAAAAGGTTATTTACGATATCACCAAGTGGTGCATTGTCACTTTCAATTGTATTTTTTATATTCATACGCGCGCTAAGAATTGCAGCATGATGATCTCCTACATTGCCAGAAACCAGAATAACATCTCCTGTCTTCGCATTGTATGCAGAGATATCCACATCCTCGCCTAAAAGGCCCACACCGGCTGTGTTAATGACGAGTCCGCCATTGCCCTCAACAACCTTTGTATCTCCCGCAACAACAATCACGCCCGCTTCCTTGGCAGTCTCTGCCATACTCTTCACGATTCGCTCCAGAGTTTCTATTTCAAGTCCTTCCTGCAGGATGAAGCCACAGGTCAGGTATTTAGGTGTAGCACCACGCATTAAAAGGTCATTTACCGTTCCACAAACGCAAAGACGCCCAATATCCCCGCCTGGGAATTCCAATGGAGTAACCACAAAACTGTCCGTCGTCATCGCAATCCGTGAGGTCGGAACATCCACTACTGCAGAGTCTTCCATCCTAGAGAGGACCTCATTGTGAAAATACTTACTGAAAATATCGTGAATCAGAGCATCCGTAGCTCTTCCGCCACTTCCGTGCTCCATCAAAATCTTATCCATTGTTTCTCCTTCTACAATCCGTTGATATATTGCTGATAACAGTTTCCTTCATAGGATACCATACAGGCTCCCTGCGGATGCTGTGGACTGCATACTTTTTTATATAGCGGGCAATCTTTGCTTTCCGCTTTTCCCATCAATATTTCTCCGCACTTGCAGGCTGCATTCATTTTATGATCCTCTGTCAGACCACTGCTGCCCGCATCAAAACGAGCATATTCCTCGCGAAGCTCCAGCCCGGACCCAGGAATCTCTCCCATACCGCGCCACGCAACATCTGCAGGCTTAAAGAATTTTTGGAGACGGTCCATTGCTACCGCATTGCCATCGTGCTCAACGACCTCCGGATAAAAATTCTTCACTTCACAATTCTTCTTTTCGGCCATTTTTACGAGGCCGTAAATCGCTAATAGCAACTGCTCTGCTTCAAATCCGGATACAGCAAAAGGAATCCCATACTGTGCGGCCAGCTCCTCAAAGTACTCACTGCCAGTGATGGCACACACATGACCCGGTGCCAAAAATCCATCAATCGCCGCACCGTTTTCCATTAGCCAGGCAATTGCCCCCGGCATAGTCTTTAATGCGGTCAGAATTTGAAGATTGGTAAGACCTTCCTTAATGGCTTCCTCCAATAAAATGGTATAAACCGGTGCCGTCGTTTCAAAACCCACGGCAGCAAAGATATAATTTATTTCCGGATGCTCCTTTGCAAGTGCGATTGTATCCATTGGTGAATAGACCATTTGAACCTGTGCCCCTTCTCCCTTTGCGGCACTCAGGGAGGATTTACTTCCCGGCACACGGAGTAGGTCACCAAAGGTCGTCACACAATTGCCCGGTTTTAGTGCCAGTTCGATTAGTCGGTCAATATATGCGGAAGGGGTTACACAAACTGGGCACCCCGGCCCGCTAATCAGTTTGATTTTCTTTGATAAAATACCTTTGATTCCGTACTTAGCAATTGCAGCGGTATGCGACCCACACACTTCCATCAATGTCAGTTGCGGTCCATCGTACTGCATCAAATATTCTCGAATCTGGTCAAGATGTTCCTTATTCATCCCTAATTTCCTCTAAAATGCGCTCATGAGTTCTATCATCTCATCGGCTTCCTGCTTCTTCATGGTTTGAATGATACAGCCGGCATGCACCAGTACATAATCATCCACCTTGCAGTTCACCAATCCAATATACGCCTTCACCTCATTGCCCGAAAAATCGACAACTGCTGTGTTCTCTTCTATACGAATAATTCTACCGGGAATTGCTACACACATAACCGTTCCTCCTTCATTCTTATGACTCACTGTTTAATAATGCCCAATATGCCTGTCCAAGCGCAATTCCTCCATCGCCCGTTGGCACCTGTTCGTTCATATACACCTGATATCCGGCGCCCTCTAATCGATCAATCGTACGCTCCGATAACAGTCTGTTCAAAAATGTTCCACCGGACAGGGTCACTTGCTGGGTATTGGATTTGTTCGCCTGCCATACGACCTCATCATATATAAATTCCACCAGTGCGTCAATGAAGCCCGACGCAATTGCAAAGATTTCTTCTCCTTGTGAAATTCTTTCTACGATTTGCTCCAAAAGAGCACTCGTATCTCCCACCAGACAGTCGCCTTCTACGCTGCATGGAAGTAGTAATGGCTCCTTTAGAGATGCAATTTTTCTGGTGGCCGCATACTCTAATTCCATAGCAGCCTCGCCCTCATAATCATTATATAAGCAAATTCCCAGGACTGCACTGACTGCGTCAAACAATCTGCCCGTTGAGGAACTATGCGCCACATGGATTTGCATCTGCATTGCAGCTTTGACCAGTTCATATTCGTCCTTTGATAACCAGGTTGCGCGTTTCCAAAACGCATCCCAATGGATTGTATTGCTTTCAGAAATTCCTGCTAAAAATGCATAAGCAACGCTCTTGGCATTCTTGGCACCTGCATCACCGCCAGGAAGGACCTGCGTCCTAAGATGACCGGTTCGGGTCATTTGTGAATCTTTCCACAAAAAGATTTCTCCACCCCAAATGGTTGCATCTACTCCATAACCGGTTCCGTCCATCGTCACACAAATCGCATCGCCCATTAACCGATGCTCTGCAATAACTGCAAGCGCATGCGCCATGTGATGCTGCAAAGCGATTGACTTTTCACAAAGTGTTTTTCCTAACTGCGCACTTCTATAAGCAGGATGCAAATCGGTAACCACCATCGTTGGAGTTATCATTAACAATTTTTGCAGGCGTTTTCGTTCCTGTCCATATGCCTCATAGCAATCCAAATCTTCCAAATCACCCATTTGGCCGGAAAGCACCACCTGATTTTCTCTGGCGAAGGCGAGTGTCGCTTTTAAATCACCGCCCATAGCCAAAACGGTCGCACTGGATTTGGTCGCAGCATGAATTGTAATTGGTTCGGGCACATATCCTCTGGAGCGGCGCACAAACTGTCTTCTTTCGCGCACAATGCGAACCACGGAATCATCGAGCGGAACCAGAATTTCACGTTCATGAGAAAGCATGCCAAGCAAAACAGGTTCTGCCAGTTCTCCACCAGAAACAGCCTCCCCGATACGTTTTTTTGCCTGTAAAAGCCATTCCTTCATGCGCCCATCATCGATGATCATTGGTTCCCCGGGCGCATTGGCACTTGTCATAATTAAAGTGCCCAGGGCCTCCGAAAGCATGGTTTGCAATGGATTACAAGGAAGCATTGCGCCAATGTCCGGACTATCACCGCAAATAAGCATTTCACAAGTATCGTAAATTGCCTTCTTTCTTTTACAAAGAACTATCGGGCGTGCCACGCTTCTCAATTCATTGGCTTCCTGCTCATTTATAATACAATCCTTTTGTACGGCACTCACATCCGCGTACATCAGAGCAAAAGGCTTCTTCTCCCGTCCTTTGGCCAGACGCAATGCCTTTAGGGTATTCTCTATCGTTGGCAGACAGGCAAGGTGATACCCGCCAATGTCCTTGACGGCTACAATTCCTCCAGCCTTCAGAATACGAACGGCTTCGTAAAACGCATTTTCATCCACTCCACAGGCCGAGGTTTCAACTTCCTGAAACGCAAGTCTTGGACCACACTTCTTACAGGCAATGGTCTGTGCGTGACGACGCACATCGCCCTTCTTCGTGTATTCCCTCTTACAATCATCACATAATACAAATTCGCGCATCGTAATCTGATCACGATCATAAGGCAATGCATGCAAAATCGAATAGCGCGGTCCACAGGACACGCAACTAATAAATGGGTGACGGAATCGACGATTCGTCTGATCATGCATTTCCTTATAACAGCAGTCACAGGTTGCCAAATCGGCTGGAATTCGTGGTAATGCGGTTGCCTTGGCATCTTCGCTCATAATAATGCAAAATGCGTCCTGTGGTCCAAATTCGGTGCCATCTTCCACATCCAAAGACTCCACAACACTCCCTATTGGAGCATCAGAAACAAGCCTGGTTTGGAAGATTTCCAACACAGGCTTCTCTGCGTCAGCCAGGATCGTTACCACACCAGCGGTGTTTCTTACCCAGCCGTTTACATGAAGTTCTTCGGCCAATTCAGCCACAAAGGGTCTGTATCCAATTCCTTGGACCAGACCCTTAACGGTAATCTTTTGAATCACAATTATGCCTCAGGCTTTGCTTCTTCTTTTGGTGCTTCTGCCTTAGCTTCAGCTGGAGCAGGTGCAGCTGGTTTAACTGGTGGCTTAGGAATAACTACCTTTCCAGTTAATGTCTCCGTATACTTTTCAGGTCCCGGAGTCTGATAGCCAGGAGTAATAGATAAGCACTTCTTTGGGCACTTTTCTACGCAGTTTGCGCACTGGATACAATCAAAACGATTGATAGTCCAAGTCTTACCAGCTCTATCTACTGTGATAGCACCTGGAGGGCAGCTACGCATGCACATACCGCAAAGGATGCACTCATCTGTATTGATTTCGATATGACCTCTAGTTCTCTCAGGATACTCTCTTGCAACAAAAGGATATGCTGAAGTCGGTGGCCAAGCGGGCTTAGGA
>JAZUHV010000132.1:0-1596 GCA_045641925.1 Butyrivibrio sp. | reverse complement strand
AATTAACGATGATCTGCCTCGAAGAATAATGCAACAGTACCTGGTCCGGAATGCGCACCGATTGTAGGACAAATATAATTCATTATAATGTTTTTTACATTGGTACGTTCTTTAATTAACTCGGCTACGAAAAGAGCATCCTCTTCACAATCACCATGGCTTAACATGATGGTCTCATTTTCATGTTCACCCATGGTAGAAACCATTTTGTTTACCAGCTCAATAAGGGACTTCTTGCGACCTCTGGCTTTGCCGATGGAAATCAACTGACCCAGGTCGTTAACATGAAGAAGTGGCTTGATATTGATGATAGTTCCAATCAGTGCAGTGGTTTTAGAAACACGTCCGCCTCTGTGAAGATGGAATAAATCGTTAACGGTAAACTGATGAGAAATGTATTTTTTAACATCCTCTGTATAAGCAACCACCTCATCAAATGAATGGCCGGCCTGCTGATACATCAGAGCTTTATAGACAACCAAACCTTCGCCCATTGAGGCGGCTAACGAATCAATTACGACAATGCGCGCCTCTGGATGCTCCTCCATCACTTCAGAAGCTGCAATACTTGCATTCTGACAGGAACTGCTGAGAGCAGAAGAAAAAGCAATATGAATAACGTCATACCCTTCAGAAACTCTCTTTTCAAAAAATGCTTTGGAATCTTCAGGATTAGATGCCATTGTTGTTGGCATTTCGCCAGAACGCATTCGTGCATAGAAATCTTTCGGAGCTAAGGTGCGCTCACTGCTACCATAGACCTCGCTTTCTCCGAAACGGAAGAAGAGAGGATGGATATCCACGTCGTATTTTTCAACGAGATCTGCAGGAAGGTCTGCGGTAGTATCTGATGAAATAATAAATGGTCTCATGATATTCCTCCAAAAGGATGGCCCAAAAGCCTAATTTAATTTATATTAACATATATATAAATGATTTACAAATAAATGACAAAAAAATATTATTGCTCAGTGAATGGATTCCATGTATAATTACAAACTGAATTAGTTGAGTATTATTTTATAAATTGTGCTTGACAGTACGATGGACAAATGATATATTACTAATGTTGTAAAGGAAGAAGAGTATCCGCTCTCACCCAGCACACCGTGTTTTGGGTTAATGATGAAATAGTTTGCCGATAGGCTTATTTTGTGCGGATAGTTTTTCTATCCGCACTTTTTATTTTATGTATGGAGGTATACGGCCATTAGCAACGAGAACTTGATTAATGAACAGATCAGAGCCAAAGAGGTTCGACTGATTGGCGAAAGTGGTGAGATGATTGGTGTTGTTCCAATCCGTGAAGCAATGGACAAGGCTGAAGAGCTTGAAGTCGATTTGATCCTGATTTCCCCTACTGCAAATCCACCGGTATGCAGACTTGCTGATTATGGTAAGTTTAAATACGAGCAGATGCGTAGAGAGAAAGATGCCAAGAAGAAGCAGAAAGTTGTTGAGCTGAAGGAAGTACGATTATCTCCAAACATTGAAGAAAACGACCTGAATACAAAGGTTGGTTCCGCTAGAAAGTTCCTGGAGAAGGGCGATCGTGTTAAGGTTACCTTGCGTTTCCGAGGCAGAGAGATGGCTCAT
>JAZUHV010000131.1:0-3995 GCA_045641925.1 Butyrivibrio sp. | reverse complement strand
ATGGCCAATGATTACCACCAAGTTATATATGGATCAGACCGGCGACTCTGGAATTCTTTATGAGGAAGACCCATATTTCAAGGATCGTCAGGTAGCAAGAGGCACCAAGGTGGATACCCTTTGGACACCGGATGTGAAGTGGCAGCAGGATGAGGCTGGCAAGGAATACCACGGAACTGTTTTAGAACACTTATTATTACAGAATATGACCTCCTTCTATGAGGTTGGAGAGCATGGTAATATCCGCCTGCGTGATGCAGACTGGAACGATGCTATCGATATGGCAGGCCATCGTGGCGAAAGTGTGGCATTTACCAATGCTTATGCGATGAATCTGGAAACGCTTGCCGAGGTATTAAAGCAGGAAGCAGAGCGCGGCGTAACGGCAGTAACCCTGTTAAAGGAAATGGCAATGCTTTTAGCCGATGAGTCTGTGGATTATGACAGCATTGACGCAAAGACTGCTCGCCTGGCAGAATATATGGATGCGACCATTCATAATGTGTCTGGCGAGAAGATTGCAGTAGAAATTAATATTCTGATTCAGGATTTACACGAGAAGGCAGAGTGGCTGAAGAACCACATTCGTGCGAACGAGTGGGTAACCGATGGCAAGGGCCATGGCTGGTACAACGGATACTATGATGATAATGCAAGAAGAGTGGAAGGCGTAGCGGAAAACGGTGATGTTCGTATGATGCTGACCGGTCAGGTATTCTCTATTATGGCAGGTACCGCAACCGATGAGCAGGTGGCTTCCATTACCGAAGCGGCAGATGCCTATTTGTATGATGAGAAGTGCGGGGGCTATCGTTTAAACACGGATTTCCATGAGGTTAAGACGGATATGGGAAGAATGTTCGGATTTGCCTTTGGCGAAAAGGAAAATGGTGCGGTATTCTCACACATGGCAGTTATGTATGCCAATGCACTTTATAGCAGAGGCTTCGTCAAGGAAGGCTTCAAGTCCTTAAATACCCTGTATCGTCAGAGTATGGATTATGCGAATAGCCGTATTTATCCAGGTGTTCCAGAGTACTTTGGTAAGGATGGACGTGGCCTGTATCACTATTTGACCGGTGCCGCCAGCTGGTACATGCTGACGGTATTGACGCAGATGTTTGGTGTGCATGGTGAAAAGGGCGATTTGATGATTGAGCCAAAGCTTCTTTTGGAGCAGTTTGATGCAGGGAAGAATGCAACCGTAGCATTTACCTTCGCAGGTGCATCCTTCAACGTAACGGTTGAGAACCCAAGCGGATTGGAATATGGTTCCTATGCAGTAAAGAGTGCGGAAGCTGCAGAGCTTACCTGTGAACTGACCGGTAAGGCAGTGAAGGTTTCTAAGGCATCCATCGCAGAAGGAAAGACCTATGCAATCAAGGTTGTGTTAGGATAGTCAACTGAAATAAAGTTCATATGAAATACAATTCAAAGGCGAGCCGTATGATGACATCGGTTCGCCTTTATGCTATACTATTGAGTGTGTACGCACAAAGATGCATAAATGAAATTCGTATGAATTCGGGAGCACAAATGAGTAAAGAAAGTAAGAAAATGAAAAATACATTAAGGCTCTATATGATTTGGCCAATGGTGGCCGGAGCCTTCTTTTTACTGGTGACAGCAGGACTGTTTGCCATAAACCTAACCGCGGGTGTTTTTTCGGCGATTGCACTTTTGGTATATGCCATCGCGACAGCGGTTTTTATTACAGTTCGTCATCGTCATTTGACAAAGGATATGATTGATTTTGCATCCGGCTATGCGCAGATGCAGCGCCGCATGCTGGATCACTTTGTAGTGCCATATTTATTGCTTGACGAAAAAGGAAAAATTGTCTGGCTAAACGAACGGTTTAAAGCATTATTTGAGGAAGACGTGTATCATAAGGAATTGAAGGACCTGTTCTCAGAAATGCTGGATTTGGATATTCGTAGTGTGGCGCACGAACAGTACGAGATTACCTATAAAGATTGCAGCTATAACTTATTGATTGAAAAGATGGATTTGGACGGAGTCAGCTCTGATGCCAGCATGGTAGTGGCAGGGGATTCTGCAAATCTTTATGCGGTATATTTGTTTGATATTACGGAACTGAATACCTGCAAGCGTGAATTGCATGACGAGCGATTTGTCTGTGGTTTGATTTATATTGATAATTATGATGAAGCCCTGGAAAGCATAGACGAAGGAAAACGTCCGATGCTGACCGCTTTGATTGACCGACGAATCAACCGATGGATTTCAACGGACAATGGCATTATCAAGAAACTGGAAAAAGATAAGTACCTGATAGCGATTCGCTACAAGTTTTTAGAGAAAATGCGTGATGAGCGTTTTTCCATCTTAGAGGATATTAAGGGCGCGAGCATCGGTAATGACGTGAAGGTTACCCTGAGTATCGGTATCGGTGCAATGGGTAGTACGTTCTTACGTAATTATGAGACCGCGCGTGCGGCTATTGACCTGGCTTTGGGCCGAGGCGGTGATCAGGCTGTTGTTCGTGAAGGAAATAAGGTTACCTATTACGGCGGAAAGACCAATACCATGGAGAAGGCTACCCGCGTGAAGGCGCGTGTTAAGGCACATGCGTTGCGCGAGCTTTTGGAAGCGACCGATAATGTATTGATTATGGGCCATAAGATTTCGGACGTGGATGCCGTTGGCGCAGCAATTGGTTTGTATGCGGCCTCCCGTGTATTCGGTAAGAAGGCCAATATTGTTCTGAACGATGTAACGACCTCCATGCAACCGATTGTAGATGGATTTAATGAAAGCTCCGAATACGATAAGGATTTGTTTGTGAAGAGTGAAGATGCGTTGAAGCTGGTCAATACAAACACTCTTTTGATTATTGTGGATACGAACAAAGCAAATTATACGGAGTGTCCGGAATTGATTGGTCGTTGTAAGAACACCGTTGTTCTGGATCATCATAGACAGACCTCAGACCCAGTGGAAAATGCGACGCTTTCTTACATCGAACCGTATGCATCCTCTGCCTGCGAAATGGTTGCGGAAGTATTGCAGTATATTGCGGATGGCTTAAAGATTCGTCCAATGGAAGCAGATACCATGTATGCCGGTATCGTAATTGATACAAACAACTTTACAAATAAAGCTGGTGCCAGAACCTTTGAGGCAGCAGCATTCCTACGCCGCAATGGTGCGGATATTATTCGTGTGCGTAAGATTTTACGTAGCGACATGATTGAGTATAAGGCAAAGGCTGAAGCGGTTCGTCATGCCGAGGTATATCGCGAAGCGTATGCATTGTCAGTATGTCCAAGCGCGGGCTTACAGAGTCCAACCATCGTTGGTGCACAGGCGGCAAACGAGCTTTTGAATATCAATGGAATGAAGGCTTCGTTTGTATTTACTTACTATAACGATGAAATTTATATCAGCGCCCGTTCGATTGATGAAGTGAATGTTCAGCTGATTATGGAGCGCCTGGGCGGTGGCGGTCATATGACCATTGCCGGTGCACAGCTTAAAGAAATGGATATGGAAGATGCCATTAATTTGGTGAAGACCACTTTGGATGAAATGTTAGAGGAGGGAGTTATTTCATGAAAGTAATTTTATTAGAAGATGTGAAGTCTCTTGGCAAAAAGGGTGAAACTGTAGAGGTAAGTGAAGGCTATGCAAAGAACTGCCTTTTAAAGAAAAAACTGGGCGTGGAAGCTACTGCAACCAATATGAATAATTTAAAGCTGCAGAAACAGCATGAGGATAAGCTGGCAGCAGAAAAGCTTGCAGAAGCAAAGGCCCTGGCAGAAAAGCTTGCAGAACTTACCGTAGAAACTACCATCAAGTCCGGCAAGGACGGTAGAACCTTTGGCTCTGTATCCTCGAAGGAAGTTGCAGAAGAGTTAAAGAAGCAGCATGGTATTGAAATTGATAAGAAGAAGATTGTACTGGATGATGCCATTCGTACTTTAGGAACCACGATTGTTACCGTTAAATTGCACAAGGACGTATCGGCAAAA
>JAZUHV010000130.1:0-7293 GCA_045641925.1 Butyrivibrio sp. | reverse complement strand
CGAAATGCTATATTTTGACAAATTCGATGCTTTTGGCCCGCTAAACTAATATTTTTCAAACATATAAGGTCGTTCTATACAATACAAATAAAAAACAAGGGGCTATGAAAGCATAGCCCCTCGCTGCAATATTGCTAGATTGAATTATTCTTCTTTGTTGCCTTTCTTCATGCCGCCGACAAGCAGGTTGGTTATGATACCAACGATTAATGCTGCAGCTAAAGCAGTGATCTGAAGAAGCGGACCTCCGATTGCGGTATTGGTACCGAAACCGAAGAATAATCCACCGATACCACAAACTAAGATAGCAGCTACTACGAAGAGATTCTTGCTGTTGTTTAAATCCACCTTCTGAATCATCTGAAGACCGGATACAGCGATGAAACCGTACATAGCGATACAAGCGCCGCCCATTACGCATTTAGGAATCGAATGGATTACTGCAACGAATGGGGAGAAGAATGCAAGGACGATACATCCTAATGCAGCTACGATGATGGAAACGATGGAAGCATTTCCGGTAATAGCTACACAACCAATGGACTCACCGTAGGTAGTATTGGCAGCACCACCGAAGAGGGAACCAACGATGGAACCAAGACCATCACCTAAGAGAGTCTTATCCAAACCTGGGTCGGTGATGAGATCCTTCTCAATGATGGAAGAAAGGTTCTTGTGGTCAGCGATATGCTGAGCTAATTCCACGATACCAATTGGTACATAAATCATCGCGATGTTACCGATGGCAGCAGCATCTAATGGATATGTGCCATTGGTCTGGATTGCCTTCAGGAAGAAGAACTTTGGATAATCTACGATACTGGTGATGGAGAAGTTTCCAAAAGTATTAATGAATGGCTTGAAGCTCATAATCTGAAGAGCTTCAATGCCAGTTGCCCTTCCGATTAAGGTAAGGATTAATGCAAGAACATAACCAGCACCAACACCGATGATGAATGGGATGAGCTTCATGTTCTTGGTTCCCTTTACGGAAGCTAGTACGATTACGAAGAAGGTGACGAGACCTACAAGAATAGCTATCCAGCTATAGGTTGCAGGATGTGTAACAGTTTCAATTGCTAATTCACCTGCTTCAGTGGTCACGATTTCAGGACCTGTTACAGCAGAGTAAAGAATATTCTGTTCACCATTGCCCATTACCCAGGAGGTAGCAGTTCCGGAAAGAGATAATCCGATGAGTGCTACAATCGGTCCGATGATAACATTTGGCATGATGCGGTTAACCCAACCGGAACCAACCAGTTTGATTACCAAAGCGATGATGACATATACAAGACCTGCAAAAGCAACACCGATAATCATTCCCCAGTAGCCATAGTTCAACTGGATGGAGGCTGCATAAGCACCAAGGAAGGTGAAGGAAGATCCCAAGAATACTGGACTCTTTCTTCTGGTGCAAAGAATGTAAACGAGGGTACCTACACCGGCACCGAGAAGAGCAGCAGCAGGATCTGCCTGAAGTTGACTGCCATCTGACATGGTGTAGCCACTGACAATCATTGGTACCAACAGGGTTGCTGCCATAATGGCGATCATCTGCTGGAAACCGAAGAGAAGAGTCTGACTAAACTTCGGTTTGTCATTAACGTCGTAAACGAGTTTCATAATGTTTTTCTCCTTTTGTAAATAATTGTTTTTGCTTTCCAAATCCAAACCTATCCCGCATCTGAAAAGCGTTTATAATCAACAGGTCATCCTCCTGCGATTAACAGTTTTAAGCCTTTGGCTTATAGCTTACGGTGCCGTTAAGACGGTCGCCTGCGTCACCAGCTGCTGTGTAAATGTAACCCATTTCATTAAGTGGGCCTGGAGCATAATTTGCTGCATAAACCTTCACATCCGGGTGCTTTTCATAAACAAGCTTTACACCAACTTCGGATGCAAAGATGCACATAAAGCGAATGTCCTTTACACCGGCGTCCTTCACAAACTGAATGGCTGCATCGGCGCTGCCGCCAGTTGCAAATGCTGGATCAACGATGAAAACAGGACCTTCGGTAACATCTTCTGGAAGCTTAAAATAATAAGTTTCTGGAAGCAGGGTCTCTTCGTTACGGAACAGGCCGATGTGACCGACCTTGGCGGTTGGAGACAGATTGCGAAGTCCCTCTACCATGCCGAGTCCGGCGCGAAGGATTGGCACAATGGTAAAATCCTCTGCCAGTACAGGTGTATTGATTTCCTGCAAAGGTGCCTGAATGGTTACGTTTTTTAATTTTAAATCACGGAGTGCTTCGTAGCCCATTAACATAGTGATTTCTGTAATCAGTTCTCCAAATTCCTTGGAACCCGTATTTACATCACATAAATGGCTGACCTTATGCTTGATAAGCGGATGGTCAAAGACAATGAGATTCGATAAATACTCAGGATTAGACATAAAAAAATCCTCCTTCAATTCTCTCTTTTCGAGAGCCCTTGAATGAGGAACTCTTTTATATTTTATCGTATTTTTGATATTTGTGAAGTAAAAATGTCGCAATTGGTACTAATTTTCTATGCGCATTCGGTTTGGGGTGTCCGCATACATTTTCGTGTGGTATATTAATGTGGTATAGGATGTTTGGGGAGAGTAAAATGAGTTATCAAAATTTTATTTTTGATTTATATGGAACGCTAATCGATATTCGTACCGATGAATGGGCGAAGTCGAATTGGAACAGTTTTGCAGCGTGGCTGAAGTCGGAATATGGTCTGAAAAAAGGCCTGACGGGAGCCGCGATTCATAAACTATATGATGCGAAAGTAAAAGAGCTGGCAGCGGTGCCAAGTCCGTATCGAAAGCCTGAAATCGATATTTTGCCGGTGTTTGAGGCGATTCTCACTGCAGAAGGATTGACGGAGGTGACCGCAGAGCAGGCGTATCTGGCTGGTGAGCAGTTTCGAATTCTGACAACGAAAATGTTAAAACTGTATCCAAATACCAAGAAGGTGCTGACTGGATTGCGTGCGGCAGGAAAGAAAATCTATCTGTTAAGCAATGCGCAGCATGTGTTCACCTGGCAGGAACTGGTGCAGACAGGAATTTTGGAAGATTTTGATGATGTTTTTATATCGTCCGATGCAGGGGTTATGAAGCCGGATCCGGCATTTTATGACAAACTGTTTCGAAAGCACGGATTATTAAAAGAAGAAAGCATTATGATTGGCAATGATTCGACCTCAGATATAGCTGGTGCTACGGCCTATGGAATCGACGCGCTTTATGTGCGCACGGAAATTTCTCCGGCAAATGACCCGACACCGGATTGCAAATATGTATTCGAAGATGGTGACATTGGTCATGTGTTGGAATTGCTTTAATTTGGAGTGAATAGTATGAGTGGATTTCTCCCTATTTCGAAAAAAGATATGAAAGAGCGTGGTTGGGATGAGGTGGATTTTGTCTATGTCATCGCCGATGCGTATGTGGATCATTCGTCCTTCGGACCGGCTATCATCAGCCGCGTTTTGGAGTCGCACGGGTATCGTGTGGGCATCATTGCACAGCCGGATTGGAAGAATCCGGATTCGATTGATGTACTTGGCCGCCCAAGACTTGGATTCTTAATTTCTGGCGGAAATATGGATCCAATGGTGAACCATTATACGGTTTCTAAAAAGCGCCGAAGCAAGGATTATTATTCGCCGGGTGGCGAGATGGGACATCGCCCGGATCACGCAACCGTAGTATATGGAAATCTGATTCGTGCGCATTATAAGGATTCGCCGATTATCATTGGTGGCATTGAGGCCTCCCTGCGCCGATTGGCACATTATGATTACTGGTCGGACAGCTTGAAGCGCTCCATCCTTTTGGATTCTCAGGCGGATTTGATTTCCTATGGTATGGGCGAGCATTCCATTGTGGAAATTGCGGATGCTCTGGATTCGGGGATTGATGTGAAGGATATTACCTTTATCAATGGAACAGTGTTTAAAACTAAGGATTTAAGCATTGTTTATGATTATGAAATGCTACCAAGCTTTAACTCCATGAAGCGCGACAAATTGAATTATGCACGTTCCTTTGCAGTCCAGAATGTCAATACGGACCCATTTGCGGGCTCGCGGCTGGTGGAACCTTACGAGCGTGGCGATTCCAATCAGATGGAATTTTATGTTGTACAAAACCCGGCCTCCCTGCCATTAACCCGTCAGGAGATGGACGATGTGTACGCTCTTCCATATATGAATGCGTACCATCCTGTGTATGAAAAGATGGGTGGCATTCCGGCGATTTCAGAGATTAAGTTTTCTCTGACCAGTAACCGAGGCTGTTTTGGCGGCTGCTCCTTCTGTGCGCTGACCTTCCATCAGGGAAGAATTATTCAGTCCCGCTCCAAGGAATCTCTTGTCGCAGAGGCAACGGAAATGACAAAGGATAAGGACTTTAAGGGCTATATTCATGATGTTGGCGGTCCGAGTGCGAATTTCCACAGACCGGCCTGCGATAAGCAGTTAAAGCATGGTGCATGCAAAAATCGTCAGTGCCTGTTCCCGAAACCTTGTCCAAATATGAAGGTGGATCATTCAGAATACGTGGATGTGCTTCGTGCAATCCGGAAGATTCCGAAGGTGAAAAAGGTATTTGTACGTTCTGGCGTACGTTTTGATTATGCCCTTGCGGATAAGGATGATACATTTATTCGTGAACTCTGCGAGCATCATATCAGTGGCCAGCTTCGCGTGGCACCGGAGCATGTTTCCGATCATGTATTGGCTTTGATGGGAAAACCACAAAACGATGTTTATGAAAAATTTGTCAAAAAATGTGAGCGAATTAATAACAAGCTTGGCAAGGAACAGTATCTTGTGCCGTATTTGATGAGTTCACATCCGGGCTCTACGATGAAGGATGCGATTCAGCTTGCAGAATATATTCGTGATATCGGTTATATGCCGGAGCAGGTGCAGGATTTCTATCCGACACCATCGACCATATCTACGGTTATGTATTATACGGGCGTAGATCCGCGCACAATGGAACCGATTTATGTCACCAGAAATCCGCACGAAAAGGCGATGCAGCGTGCACTGATTCAGTATCGTGATCCAAAGAACTACGATTTGGTCAAGGAAGCACTCCTTTTAGAGCATCGTGAGGATTTAATTGGCTTTGATAAGCATTGTCTGATTCCTCCAAGGAAGATGGAACATAGAAAATCTAAGAAAAAGTCCCAATCTCATAAGGGTAAGTGACTTATGGACTAAAAAGTTAACAAAATGAATAAAAAATGTAGTGCTTTTTTATTAGGTTTTGTGTATAATGTCCCTATGACTTGATTTGTTGGGAACTTGAAAATTGTAAGAAGAAATAAAATTTGGAGGTAGTTATGAACAAAAAGACGAAAAGAAAAAAACCGTTGAACATGTATGCAACACTGCTCATGTTCGGTCTGATTCCATTGATTATTGCGTCAGTTGTTCTGAGTGTTGTAATCACAAGCACCAGTAGCAAGCAGTTGAAGCAGACCACCCATAATTCTTTGGTAAATGGTATTAACGGCGTTGGTATTGCATTTGACAGTGCAGTAGGGGACGCTAAGAAAACTATGCTGAGCTTTATGGAAGCACCTGTTATTAAGGAATACTTAAAGAATCCTGATGATGCAGATTTGGCTGCTAAGGCAGAGCAATACACCCAGGATTTCTTCGGAAAGTTAGATGGTTGGGAAGGCATTTACCTGGCAGACTGGAACTCTAAGGTTATGACGCATCCTGCTCCACCTGTTGTTGGCAGAGTAATGAGAGAGGGCGATCGCTTAAAGGATCTTCAGGATGCAATGTTAGCATCAGATGGCATCTACAATGTAGGTATTATTGATTCCCCTGCAACACCGGATGAATTGGATTTTATCGTATCCATGTACGCACCAATTTTTGATGAGAATAATCAGCCAATTGGTTACATCGGTGGTGGTATTTATGTATCTGATGAAGTTGCTAAGTTCAGTGACGTTAGCCATTTAGGTCTTTCCGGAGCATATATTTACTTTGTAGCACCGGATGGAACTATGTTACATCACCCAACCCCTGATAAGATTGGTAATCCTGTAGAAAATGCAGCAGTTAAGCAGGTTATCGGAGATATGCAGGCAGGCAAGCATCCTGGTCCTGAATGTGTTGAATACCTTTACAAGGGTGCTATGAAGTATGCAGCTTATTACGTTGGTGCAGAAGATGATTACATCGCAGTATTGACTGCGGATGAATCCGTTGCATTAGCTTCTATTAACAAAATCACTCAGACTGCAATCTATATTGCAATCGGTTTAGTAGTTATCTTTGTTATTGTAGGTATTCTTCTTTCCAATGTTATTGCGAAGCCTATTAAGATTGTTTCCAATGCAACCTTACTTCTTTCTGAAGGTGAGATTGCCAAGGCGGAAATTAAGACTTCTTCTAATATCCAGGAAATCGCAGTTCTGGTTGAGGCCGCATCTGATTTAAAGAATGCATTAACCGATATTGTTGGTAAGGTTTCTGCAAGTACTGCAGCCTTGACTGAGAATGTAAACAATGTATCCGATGCAGTTACAACCTGTAACATGGCTAAGGATGGTATTAACTCCGCTGTTGAAGAAATGGCTAAGGGCGCCGGCGAGATGGCTGAGTCCGTACAGACTACTGCAGATAAGATGAATGGCATGGGCGAGGCTACCGATAGCATCGTTGCAAATGTTGCCGATACCAATAAGGTTGCTAAGGAAGCTACCATCATTGCAGATGAAGCTAAGAACAACCTGACCGAATTGATTGCAGCAAATAATGATACCGTAACCAAGGCTAAGGATGTCGTAGATGGAATCAATGAATCCGCAGTTGCTGTTCGCGAAATCGAGAAGGCAACTCAGGTTATTACCGATATCGCAAGCCAGACCAATCTCCTTTCTCTCAATGCTTCTATTGAGGCAGCAAGAGCAGGTGAAGCAGGTAAGGGCTTCGCAGTCGTAGCTTCTGAAATCAGTAAGCTTGCTCAGCAGTCCGATGATGCTGCTAAGGAAATTCGTCAGATCATCAATAATATTATTGAAGCATCTGATAATAACACTGAACTGGTTAAGAAGATTGAGACCTCTGTCAGTGAAGATAGTGAGAAGCTGGATGTTGTAAGCAAGTCCTTCGATAATGTGAAGACCTGTATCGATAACATGACCAGCGGTATCAATGAAATTGCTAACCAGACCAGTATGCTGAACAGCAATAAGGATGTCGTAGTAGACGAAATCAGTACCTTGTCAAGCATCTCTGAAGAGAATGCAGCTTCTACCGAAGAGACTTCTGCTAGTA
>JAZUHV010000129.1:0-7408 GCA_045641925.1 Butyrivibrio sp. | reverse complement strand
TCCATAACTAGTTGTTTCTTAAACTCATATGGATATTTTGCCATAAAAATACCGACCTCCAATCGTTAGATTTTTAGGTCTAACTTTTTGGGGTCGGTACACAGACATCTTCTGAAACGAGCTTTTTCAATTACATTAATTCCACTTGAATCTGCATCTTCATACAATATTCATAAACCTTGGAATTTTTCTTACAGCAAACAACCAAATCCTCTGGGCATCCTGAGAAAATTCCCCAACCGATTTCTACAACGCTTTCCGGAATTGTGATATGAACCAGATTTTCGCATCCACGGAATACAATATCGTCCATACGTACAACGCTATCTGGGATTTCAATGCTCTTTAATCCCTTACACTTATAAAATGCACCTTCTCCGATATCCGTAACACTATCTGGAATAATTACTGTTGTCAAACGTTCGCAGTCTGAGAATGCCCACTCTCCGATTTCGATAACGCTATCAGGAATTTCATATCTGAACTCCCCGTTTTCGCCATCACGGTTTGCAGGATAACAAATCAGCTGTGATTTACTCTTATTAAAGAGAACGCCATCCTCGTGTTTGAAATACTTTGATTTCTCTACAATAATGCGTCTTAAACTGGAGCAGCCACGGAATGGACTGGTTCCCATCTTCGTTACGGTAGAAGGAATACTAATCTGCTCCAATGATGTGCAATCCTTAAAGGTGTTCTTTCCAATCTTTAATAAACCATCATTCAAATCCACAGCCTTTAATCCGGTACAACCTGCAAATGCAAGGTCATCAATCTTTGTTACGTTCCGTGGAATAATAATCTCCTCTAAAGAGATACACTCACCAAAAGCATTCTCACCAATAGAGGTAACATCCTTCGGAATGGAAATGGTCTTTAACGACTTACAGCTGTTAAAGCAGCCCCCGTATAATTCCTTCAAATCATCCGGCAGGGTAATTTCCTCCAAGGATACACAGTTTTCGAATGCACGCTCACCAACTTCAATAATGCGCTTCTGCGGATGATTTTCAATCACGAGAGTTTTCAAACCCACACAATCACGGAAGGAACTGTCGCCCACCATTTTCACATGTGGAGGAATTACCAAATGTTCAATTTTTCCGCAATCACGGAAGGCTTCCTCTCCGATTGCTTCTGTATTCGCACCAATGCAAACCTCTCGCAGTTCGGAACGACTTTTATAGGCACGATCTCCTACCTTTACTACAGATTCCGGAATCACTACTTTCTTAGAAAACTGTTCACCAATTTCCAGCACGGTACCATCCTCGTTCAAAGTCATGGCATCCTTTGCTTCTCTTGGCAAACGTTCTATATACGCATTCACATCCACGCCACCATCTTCACTAATCACAATCTGATGTGCGGTATTGATAATCGGCTGGAATTCCTGTGGAATATCCAGTTTATCATTCGTCAATACAAACGGGCAAATCTTCTTTCCCAAAACGTAACCGGTAAATAATTCAAACTGGCAATACTTTGAGTGAAAAATATTGTCACTTAAAAATACCAGAACAGCACAGCAGCCTTCCACCTTGTGGTATAAGACTTTGGCGAACTCATCTCCAGGATCCAGTCCTTGATCAAACCAGATTCTATAATTCATTTCATTCAGTTTCTTTAAAATCGGTGCAACCTTCTTTGCATCCCTATGAGAATAGCTGACAAAGATATAAGGCTTATCACCTAAATAGCTATCAATTCCTTCTCTAACGTCCATATCAACCTCCGTATATTCCTATCAACTTTATAATACAATCATCAAGCCCAAAAGTGTTGCCGCCAATGTCGGGATGGAAATCAGCGCACCGTATTTCACATATGTAGAGAAATTAAACTTCACATCATGTTTCTTTAAAATTCCAGACCACATAATGCCTGCCAGTGCACCAATCGGTGTAAAAAAGGCACCAATGTTAGAACCGACAATAGCTGCATATACACCCTTCATCAGATTCGCTTCAGAAAGTCCTTTTACAATGGAACTGAATAAAACGCTCATCGGAATATTATTAACGATATTTGCAGTCAAAAATGACGTTCCACCATAGGTCCAGATTACATTCGCTTCTCCTAAAAGGCTTCCAATCTTTGCAGATAAGCCTACCGAATCAATGCAAAGCACAAATACGAACATGGAAAGTACGAACGGAATCAGTTCCCAAGGCAAGCGTTTCAAACACTGTCCTAAAATCCGAAGTCCCTTTCTTCTTACCAATAAATAAATGGTACTCACAATGAATAAGCTCACTGCAAAGCAAAGAGTAATCAGCCACATTTCAATTCCAAGATAAGAAGATACCACTAAAAGAACCGTGCAGATGGACAAATGTATTGTTCCGATTACCAACAGGCCACGGTCCTGAATTTTAAAATCATCCTTCTCCGGATTTAATGGCTGCTTAAATTGTCTGCGGAAAATCAAATACAAAACACCAAGTGCTACCAAACCACCAATCAGAGTCGGTAATGCCATCACCTTCACATAATTTACGAAATTAATTCCGTTTGCAGATGCCAGGTATACATTGGTCGGATTACCAATAATTAAAGTCATGCTCCAGGTATTGGCTGCCACAAATTCCGTAAATAAAAATGGAATCGGGTTAATCTTCGCATTCTTTGCAAAATAACAAATGAATGGTGTAAAGGTCAGAATAATAATATCGTTGGAAGTAAAAATTGTAAGTACCGCAACGATTGCATATAGATAGAAAAACATTCTTTTCTGACTTCCATTTGCCTTCATAAGCGTTACATTGGCAAGGTACCGGAACATTCCAACCTCATCGAGGAAAATAGACTGTACTGTCATGGACAAAAACAAAACCAGAATCTTTATTGGGTTAATGCTGGTATTGGCTGTCAGACCTGCCGCCACATCCTGCAAAGAGATGCATCGTAACGCCAAGAGAACAATTGCCCCCACAAGAGCAACAATCCAGTAGGTTCCAACTTCAACCTTTCCAATGCGGATGTTCGGTTTTAATAAAATAGACAGAATCAGGCATACGCACATGACTGCCGTAACAATAATTACTTGTGTCATAATAACAATACTTCCTTAAAAATTAATCAAGCAATTCCTCGATTGCCTTTCGAAGAGTGGAATCATAAATACCGTCCTTTTCCTGCTCTTCCCTGGATAACTGATCAAACGGCACCAGCAATGGGTGATGGCGCATTTGATTATTTCGCACCGGTGCATAGGACCAATGATTAATAAAATGGAATCTGCACCATCGAATATGTTCGATTCTCCAATAGGTTTCCTCCGGAATATCCGGTTCATCCTCACGAAGCTTCTTTTCAATCCAATAATGGTCCGCTCTGGCTACATTAGAGCCCTTTTTGAAACCATCCAGATCCCTCCATGCTTCCTCTGCACGTTTTTTATAATCTGCAGGTGCAACTGTATTACTATAACGAAGTGAATAATCATAGTTAAAATACTTTGCCTGCTGATCCAAACGCTCGTTAATGACCGTATCCTCGGTCAGATAATTCTCAATACAGCCTACGGATTTTACATTTTCTGCAGCATAGAAATCCATTAAGCGAAGCGGAAATGGATAATAGCAATGAATCGGCATCGTTGCATTCAAATGCAGCAACGCCTGCAAAAGCTCTGACTGCGTGTTCTCCGTTAATATAATGCGGTCCATATCCACCATCAGCTTTGCATCCTGAATTGCCTCATTTTCATGAATAAAAACAGCATCCTCATTTACGAACGAAAGAGATTGATAGAACTCTGCATCCGTCCCGGAACAGCCCCAGATATGATATTCAAAGCGCTGATTGAGAGAATAGATATTGTTCATATATCCATATTTGAAGATGCCTTCGCCAACCTTGCCAAAGCCCACAATTGCAACCTTAATTACCGGCTTATGGCGATTCTCATAAAAGCTGTTCTGCTTCCAGTAATGTCTGGCCATCAATTCATAGATATTAAAGAAATGAACTGAAATTTCTTTTTCATTTGTCGCACCCAATAGATATGGATCCGTATTTTGCAACAGAATATAAACATTAGAACCCTTCAAGGCCTTCTTGTGAATGGTATACAGGTTCATGTTTGTCATGTCATCTGTGTACATAAAAATATGATTCTTGGTGCGCTCAACCTGTTCACATAACGGGTCATCGCAATGATATCCGTGTTTCAGTCTTTTTGCCAAATCATGGCCCCAATCATTATCGCTGTATACAGCCTTGGAATCCCTTGTAAAACGAATTAATAATTGTCCAAACTCACGGAATACGGCAAATACCAGGTTCAAAATCACGCTGGCAGAAACCATTGCGCCTGTAATTTCTGCAATAATAATCCATATATTAACATCATCGGATACCGGATTTACCCAATACAAAGCAGCGGCCGCATAAAAACGTTCGCCCCAGGACATGTCCTCAACCTGTGCATAGCCAACCATTCCCAAAATCAAAGGAATAATAGCGAGCCATATAAGATAAACTCCGATTTTTCTAAACTTTGCATTCATACTGATGTCTCTTCCCAACTAATTCAACAAAGAGCGGTTTTTAGCCGCTCTCCCATTAAAAATTATTTTAATACGAAAAAATAAACTGCCGCAAGAGCAGCCAATACAACTACAACGGCTACTGGAATAATAACCGGCAAGGCAGACTTCTTTTCAATAACTTCCTCCACCAATGGCTGGTCAGCAATTCCGATTGCCATGCGATCTACCGTATTGCGGTCCCATAAAAGAACACCTTCTGCGTCACCTTTTTTCTTTGCAGAGGAAATAAAGGAACTGTTGGTCACATAAACCATCTTGTCGAACTTCTCATTCTTTGCAGCGTCAATCAAAGCGGCAACCTTCTTTTCTCCTACCGCATCAATTTCATAAGTGCACTTAAAACAATATTTTTCCCCATCTTTAACCGCAGTTAAATCATAAGCCTTGTTTTCCACATTCACAACGCTTTCAAAACCTAATGCCACCAGCATCTTCTCAATCATCGGGATAAACTGTTCACTGTTGTTAATAACCATGAATCACAAACTCCTTTGCAATACATTCTAAGTCGATTTTACTACAATTTTCAGTATACCATATAACGCAAAAATCATTCAACGAAATAATGAAAATTTGACCATGAAAACGTTCCTTTTTCTTGAACGCAACAGGTCTTCGTGTTACTATTTTACTATATACTTTTAGTAGTCAATTCGACTATCTGTTTTGAGGGGTTTTCTATGGCATCCAATTCTATTTCCAGAATCGATTTAGCACCAGGCGATGTACTTTTGCACAATGGTGATGACGTTGAAAATTTGTATTTGCTCGTTAAGGGGCGTCTTACGATTTATGCAACCTACGGCAATTATACGGTTTCTTCTGGCACAATACTAGCGCTCACCGGTAGCAACTTCGGTATTAGCACCTATAACTATGTCGCTCAGGAGGATTGCGTTATTCAAAGTTTTCCTTGCCGTTCTTCGTCTGATGTATCCCGCATTTGTGAAGCATATCCAAATGATTATACACGAATGCTCATCAGCCAGACGCATTTTGTAGGAGAGTTAATCCGTACCTATCTCACCCTGCTAATGACCTTAAAGAAGCGTGATCCTGAGTTTGTTTTGGATGAGCGTATCAATCGTTGGGAATTGGACAAATATAATTCGCTTTCTTCCCTGGATGTCAGTGCTATGGACACCTTCTATAAACATTCTGTGTCTCTTGCTGTAGCAGAAATGGTGGAATCCTCCCGTTTTGCTACTGTATTAAACGATGCCTGTCTGACCATGGCAGAACTGTTGAATATGAATAAGGACTATGTTGCACCACCACCAAAGCCGGTTGAGCCTGTCATCGCACTGGAAGATACCGATGTCATCTCCGAGGGTGGTTATAATGATGCAGAAATCCTCCGCGAGCTTAGTGGTTCCTTTGAGCAAATCCTTGCCTACTCTGCGTTGCCGGATGATAAGAAGGATGAATTCCGCGCCCTTATGAAACGTTTTTGTGATGCAAAGGATCATATGGCCACGGATGAAGACTCCAGAAAATTGCGTCGTTCCATCAAGGATATGTTCTATGATTTATACTTCAAGGTATTTATGAATTCCATATCTGGCGAGGTTCTCCCAAGTGTCATTACCATGTTTTTAAATTTTGGATATTTGGACGAGGGACTGGCTGGTGTCAAAAATGCCATTGACTTATACAAGATTGCGCAGGAAATCGAAGAACTTTGTGCCGATGAACATGTTTTTACCATTTACTCCTGGTTTAAAAAGGTTCTTTGGAATGAGAAGCAGCCATGTAAGAACGGATTTGACCAAACCTATGAGGAATATACACAAATCGAATTCCGCGAGGGGCATATCAAAGGAGATTTACCAAGTCTTTTAAATGATCTGGACCTGAAGCTTCGTTTTGAATTTGATAATATGTTTAAGCAGACCCATTATATGACCTTTGGGCGCGTTAGTTCCTTTATGCCAGTCCTGCTTGCAGAAAACATCACGAAGCCAGTCAAGGAAATGTTTCTCTCCGCCCAGAAGATTAATGATATCGTAAATCATGTGCGCGATGTGGATTATTCACTCTTCTATCGCTCCCGTATTTACTCCAATATGGAACTGAAAATCGGTAAGGAACAGGTTTTCTCCGAGGTCTTGCCAGATTATATCATTCTGCCATGCGTTGGCTCCTTTGGCGTAATGTGGCAGGAAATTGAAGGACGTAATCGCTTATCCTCAGCGCGTATGATGTTCCCAATCCTGTGTAATTCCAATCCAGAGAGTATGATCATCAATACTCTTGGAAAGTACCGTTGGGAAATGTGCAAACGTATTCAGGGAGCTTACTGGAATAATATTTCAGAGCCTTCCCTCACCTCTGAGTATTGTGATTACCTACAGTTCTATAAAAAGAATCGTGATCTGACCGATGCCATGAAGCAAAAGATTCAGTCCGGTCTTACCAATTGTAGAAATAATTTCAATGAATTTTTCGCCAGAGAATACGAGAATTGGATTCTCTATGAATCCAAGGGCAATGGCAAATTAAACCGTGTTTCGCGTAAAATTATTTGTAAATATTGTACCTTCTCCTTAAAATATCGAAATGAGCTTCGCTCCAATCCGATGTTTGCCGATCCAATTGAGTATGCAGAACGTCAATTGCAGTCAAAGCATCATCATTTGAACAATATCGTAATTGCAATTGAAGCCAAGGGCTTAAAAGCGCCGCAGGAAATCAAAGATACCAGAGCCTTCTACACCCGATAAAATAGCACAAAAAAGCCTTCGCATAAAATGTGTACCGACCCCAAAAAGTTAGACCTAAAAATCTAACGATTGGAGGTCGGTATTTTTATGGCAAAATATCCATATGAGTTTAAGAAACAACTAGTTATG
>JAZUHV010000128.1:0-2996 GCA_045641925.1 Butyrivibrio sp. | reverse complement strand
GTCATAACGCTCATGATGATGTAATACAATGGCTGCAATCTCGCTCATGCCCTTCGCACGCTCAATAACCTGTGCGCCGATGGTTGGGTGCGTCTTCATAGTGACAAATTCCTCATCCGTAAGTCGGCTTGGTTTCATCAGAATTGCTTCTGGAATACCCACCTTACCGATATCGTGCAAATGGGATGCCATATCAATCTGTTCAATGGTATCTGGTGATAAATTCATCCACTTCGCAATCGCAACAGACATCTCACGAACACGCTCCGAATGCTTTGCCGTATACTGGTCCTTCGCTTCCACCATACTGATGACACAATCCAAAATGGACTGTAAATCTTCGGCACGGCTGATGCTTCTGCCAGTCGAATACAGCTGCTTATCTGCGTACATTGCAATATCTGCCACCTGCTTCCATTCCGTTGTACTGAGTCTGCGGCTTTCATGATTATATAAATCACTGGTGCCCTTCGCTACTGAAATCTGTAGCTGCGCGGTATTGTTATAAGCATCAATGTACTGTTCAAATCTCCTATTCAGGGTGCGAACATCCACCGACAAATCCGTTATCATTACAGCGAATTCGTCGCCACCGATTCGGAAGCATTCACCATATAAGCTATAACTGCTCTTAATGCCATTGGCAACTGCTACAATAGCCTCGTCACCCGCCGTATGGCCAAAGTCATCATTCAATCGCTTTAAGCCATTCAAATCCAGAATAATCATTACAGCATCTGGGTTCTTTCTCGGCTCATCATCAAACTCCTTCATACGAAGCTCAAATGCACGGCGATTTCCAAGGTCGGTCATACCATCCTTGAGTGCCAGATTTTCATACATGGCAAGCTCTGCCTTCTGCAAACGGGTCGCCTGTAATCTCTCCAGGTACGTAACGCAAATGATTCCCAAAAAGATCAGCACTACTACACCCATTGCGGTCAGGAAAATCAGACGATAGGTATTGTCCCCTCTGCCAAGCCAGTAAATTGCTCCGGTAACTACATAAGCAATGATGGACACAATCATTGCAATGATTGCATGCTTTAAAAGAACCTTGTTCTGCCCCTTCTTGTATTCCCGTATGCAAATAGCAAGGCCGGAAACAACACTCATAATCATTACGAGATGCGTCAATGCCAGCATTGCATGGAAGGATACAACTCCTAAGAAGGATAAAACCGTCCGAATGACGATATTGCTCCAGGTGATAATAATAAACACACGGAAGGACTTGTGATGACGTCCACAGGTTTCCCACATGAAATAATTTATGGAAATCGGCACCAGTGCCAGGGTCAGATTACCAATAACCGAACCGAGTTCAATACTAATTCCAAGAAGCTGCGGAATATTGGAATCCACAAACGCCCAGGAAGCAAGTGTCAGAATCAGACAGGAAAGCGAGGACAAACGAACATCTCTCATCTTTCTGGTCGCAAAAAAGATTGCTAAAGCTAAGAGGCAGATACCAATAATTGCCATCACGTCAATCATAATCAACTGATATAACGCATCCCTGATGACACTGGCCGTTACCGCAAAGTGAGAGCCAATCTGAATCTCACGAATCTCATAGGAGCCCTTAATATGTGAGAAGTCCAACTTCAAATCGTAGGGATCCGTACCCTCCGGTAATGTCACAATCATCTTACCATTTGCATCCATTCCCTTGAAAAGCTCGGTCAGGTTTGCCGTATAAAGAATGGTTTCATCTGCTGTCACTTCCAGGCCAACGCGTTCTAAATGCATTGTGATTGTGGTATCGGTAGGATTCATCTGACTTGGATTAACCTTGGTCGTAAGAGAAAAGCTGGTTCCCTTCGTTTCCACAAGATATGGAAGCGTAATCGTCTTCTCTCCTTCCACAGTTGTCAGGGTCCAACTCTGATTAAACAGATTCATCTGCTCATTGCCCAGATTAATATGGCTTGTTCCTTTAATCATCGCCGTTCTGACAATAACCACAACCAAAAAAATTGTTGCCAGGGCTGCCATAATCATGCTAAGCACACGCAGATATTTAGTTTTAGGGTCATAACGATAATCCATATGGTCCGCCGTTTCTTTTCCCCAAAAGGGCAATTGTCCTTATGAGGATACAAATTCATAGTAAATTATACTAGATAATTCTTGATTTGTCACATATTTTTGTATATTTTCAACGAAAAAATGCATAAAAAGAGATGCAGTCACCTGCATCTCTTTGTTCCAACGACCTTTCTTCTAAAATAATCAGTTCATCGCCGCAATCCATTTCACATGGTGCTTGACGATTCCATAGTAAATAGCTCCCTGTTCCTTACCAAACTGCTTCGTACATGCCGCGCGAAAAGAATTTAAATTTTTCATCTTTTCTCGGGAATCCTGCAAAAATTTGCCAAAATTCTCCGGCATATCGACCTGTGCATTGGCGAAGACCACGGCTGCATATTTATAAAGTTTTTCCTTGAGTTTCCATGCCTGTGGTTCAACCTTGTAGCTTTTCGGCTTCACAAGTGCATAATAGTCCTTGCCTTTTTCTCCAAAAATTGCAACCAGGGCATTGTACAATTCAGCCAAATTCTTTTTGCCTAAACAACGAATAACAACATCCACATCTTCTTTTGGAAAATCCTGTCCTGATTCGCATACAACCGGTTCCTCCACAGATGTTTCCTGTGTTGCCACCTCTTTTGTCTCGGTAGACGCGTTTCCTTCAGGGATTGTCATCGAAAGCGGTGTCGGAATTGCATTGGCCATCATCTCCTGTTCAGGTACCTGAGCGGTCGTAACACTGCTCATTGCGATGTTCAAACTACTGCAGGCCTGTCCATTGATTCGACGAACCTTCATGCCGCGGTCAACCCAGTAATTCACCGCTGCTGTAAATCCGTTGTCATTGGAAACCACGATCATTTCGTATGGCTCGTCACTTTCGCTGGTTTCCTTCAAACGATAACCCAACTCGGTTACCAATTGAAAATCTAATGCATTGGTTCCTTCATAACACTTGA
>JAZUHV010000127.1:0-6627 GCA_045641925.1 Butyrivibrio sp. | reverse complement strand
TGCGTAAAACCAGCTTCTACAGATTTTTCAATCAAAAAGTGTGTATCTGCCATAGCCGCAATTTGTGGTAAATGCGTAATACAAATCAATTGATGATTTGAAGAAAGCTGTGCCATTTTTTGAGAAACCATCTGCGCCGTTCTGCCACTGATTCCGGTATCGATTTCATCAAATATCAATGTATCGATATCATCTTTTCCTGCTAAAACGGATTTAATACCGAGCATAATTCGGGACATTTCGCCGCCAGAAGCCACTTTGGACAGTGGTCTTAATTCTTCTCCCGGATTCAGTGAAATCATAAATTCTATGGAATCCATACCATTCTTTGTCGGTGTTTCCAATGGTTCAAAATATATTTCAAACTGAACCTGTCCAAAATTCAAATCCTGTAGGGCCTGCTTTATTGCAATTTCCAATTCCTTTGCATACTGCTTTCGCAGGCTATGTAAAAGATCCGAATCCTTTTTCACAAGCTTCAGGGATTCATCCCTACGATTAATTGCTTTTAATCGGCCAGTTTCATAGTCCGAGTAAAAGTCGAGTTTCTTTTGTAATTCATCCGCATATGTCAAAACATCATCCAACGTTTTGCCATATTTTGACTTTAAATGATTTAAATCATTCAGGCGATGCTCAACACGATAAAATGCTTCATCATCGTATTCCAAAGAGGATAAATAATCAGAAACCTCTCTGGCCAGTTCTGAAAGCAGAGAATCAATATTTGACAATTCCTCCTGCATGGAACGAATCTGGTCATCATAATCCGCCACAGAAGACATTGCACTATAAGCATGTCCTAAAAGCTGTGATGCGTTTCCATCTCGATTGCTATCCATTGCTGCATAGGCTTTCGACAGTTCTTCTGTAATGCGCTTGCCATTCAGCATACGGCGATACTGTTGTTCTAGCTGCTCATCTTCCCCTATCGTCAAATTCGCTTCTTCAATTTCCTTTAATTCAAATTCCAAAAAAGAAATATTTCTCTTTCGTTCCTCTTCGTCTAAATGAAATTCCTCTAAAGTTTCAACAGCGGACTGATAATCTTTAAAATGCTCCAAAAGTGCACTTTTTACTGAATCAACTTCGCTTCTGGCAAATCGGTCTAAAATATCAAGCTGCTTGTTTTTGTACAACAACGACTGATGATCATGCTGTCCATGGATGTCCAATAATAATTCCGTAATCCTTCGAACATTTGCCTGATTGCTTGCCTCTCCGTTAATTTTCATCACACTTTTATTCGGCATCAGTTTTCTGGAAATAATTACATCCCCATATTCTGCTTCGATATCCATCGAACGAAGCAATTCCAGTTTTTCCTGTGAATCCACATGAAAAGTCAGTTCTACATAGGCGCTGTCCCCAAATCGACCTATATAGTCCGCGCCAGCCTTAGCCCCAAGTGCCAGATTCATCGCGCCCAGCAAAATAGATTTGCCGGCTCCGGTTTCTCCGGTTAAGATATTCAGGCCTTCATGAAAATCGATTGAGGCCTCCTCAACCAATGCTATGTTTCTCACGAGTAAATTAGTTAACATACTGTTCTTATTTTCCTTCCGCAGAAAACATCTCGTGTATTATTTCTGTGCAATAATGCGATGGATTTTCTCCATCAAATCGCGTGCCTCCTCCGAAGAACGGATAGCACACATAATGGTATCATCTCCTGCAATGGTTCCGACAATTTCATCAAATCCAAATGCATCTAAAGCGGCAGCAACAGCCATTGCCATACCCGAAACGGTTTTGATAACCAAAATATTCTGCGCAGTATCCATAGAGAAAAAGCCTTCTCGAAGAACTCGCTTGTACTTATCCCCCAGATTCTGATCTGTGCCTTTAATAGCTACATATTTCTGCTTTCCGTCCACCGTAACCTTACTAAGTTTCAGTTCGCGAATATCTCTGGAAACAGTCGCCTGCGTTACATGAAAGCCCTGCGCATTTAACGTTGCAGCCAAATCTTCCTGTGTTTCGATATCATTTTTGGCTACCAGTTCCAAAATTTTCTGATGTCTGTCTAACTTCATAATTCCTCCCCAAAAGTAACTACGACAATTTATTTCTCAAAATTTGTAAAAAGTTATGTTTCATTGTATGCAAAAACATAGCAGTTTCCTCAGCCTTACGTATCACAATACGGTCGTTCGACTGGAGTGTAAAATAAGACGCACCATCAAAAGTAACTGCTCGTTCCTCTTCCCCGTATCTGGATTCTTTCATAATAATTTCCAGTTCATCATTACCATCAAAGACAACACTACTTTTGTTCAAAACATGAGCACAAATCGGTGTAACAATAATCATATTACTTCTTGGCTGTACAATCGGTCCTCCTGCAGATAAATTGTATGCCGTAGAACCAGTCGGCGTCGCGACAATCAAACCATCAGCAGGGTATGAAATCAAATATTCTCCATTGACTTTAATATCAAAGTGAATAACGCGAAGCGGACCAACACGATTTAAAACAATATCATTTAAAGCAATATTGGAATATATTACTTTTCCATCGCGAATGACATCACCTCGAAGCATCATACGTTCATCGAGTTCTAGATTACCCTCTAGCAGATGATCCAGTGCCGGGAACAACTGCTCGCGGTCAATTTCAGTCAAATATCCAATCGTTCCAATATTTACACCAAATACAGGAATGTGAAGACAACTCAAATCTCTGGCAGCCTGAATGAGCGTTCCGTCACCACCTAATACAATGACACATTCTGTTCCGTCCGGAATCCTTTTAGGATCTGCATCATTGTACGTTTTTCCCTCGATATGTTCTTGTAATGAGGCTACACATCCGCGCTCTTTTAGATAATCACAAATGGCGCCAGCCAATGTATACTTTGGATCCTTATCCACATTGGCAATAATATAAAAATGCTTCATAACCTGTCCTCTCAGACTAATGATGCTCTTCCAGATTTTCGTGAGATTCTTTAACAATTTCGGTAATAGAAATATCTTCGGCAATCGTTCCTGATTCGCCATTCGGCAATTTTCTTAGATGTGCCAAATATTCAATATTTCCTTCTGGACCTTTAATCGGAGAATACGTAAGTCCCAGAACCTGAAATCCATTATCTATTGCAAAGGAAAGGACCATTTCAATCACTTCCTCATGAACGGAAATGTCTCTTACAACACCCTTTTTACCAACCTTCTCACGTCCGGCTTCAAACTGCGGCTTAATTAAACAGGTCATTTCTGCGCCGTCCTTCATCAGTTCATGCACAGGCACGAGAACTTTGGTTAAAGAAATAAAGGAAACATCAATGCTGACAAAATCGACGAAATCCTCCAACTGATCCGGTGTTACATAACGGATATTCGTCTTTTCCATTACCACAACACGTTCATCATTTCGAAGTTTCCATGCAAGCTGACCATGGCCCACATCGACCGCGTAAACCTTCACAGCACCATTTTGCAACATACAGTCCGTGAAACCACCGGTGGAAGAACCAACGTCCATGCAGATAGCTCCATCCAGTGTGATTGGAAAGGTCTGCATCGCTTTTTCTAATTTTAGGCCGCCGCGGCTAACATATTTCAAGGTGGTGCCACGCACTTCAATGCCTGCATAAATATCAAACATCGAGCCAGCCTTATCTTCTTTTTGTCCATTTACATAGACAATTCCTGACATAATAATGGCTTTCGCCTTCTCACGGGATTCCGCAAGCTTGCGATTTACCAAAAGCACATCCAATCGTTCTTTCATTTACTTCTGGATCCTTTTCATAATTCTGTCTGCAACACTCTGCGCATCCAGGCCATATTTACATAAAAGTTCCTGACGGGAACCATGTGGAATGAATGCATCCGGCAAAGCAATCCTTAATAGCTTTGTCTTGACATCTTCCTCATTAATGAAGTTCAATACAGAACTTCCAAAACCCCCGGTAGAAATATTTTCTTCCATCGTAACCAAAAGATCGTGCGTTGCCGCCAAAATTTGAAGGCCACCCTGATCTAATGGCTTTACAAAGCGCACATTAACAATTGTTGGGTCGATTCCCTTTGCCTGCAAAATCGGAAGCAATTGCTCCGCCGTATCCACCATACTGCCAACAGCAAGAATCGCAACCTTTTTACCCTGTCGAAGCATCTCAAAACGTCCATACTCTATCGGCGCATCCTGCTCAGAAAAGCTTTCGGTTGCAGGGCCCTTTGGAACACGAATCGCAAGAGGTGCATCAAAATCCAAGCTAAACTCCAGCATCTTATAAAACTCATGGCGATTCTTCGGCGCCATAATGGTCATATTCGGCATCATTCCTAAGTAGGACAAATCGAAAATACCCTGATGCGTAATTCCATCATTGCCAACAATGCCAGCGTTTTCGGCAATGAGTCGAACAGGCAGTTTTTGTATACATATATCATGTAAAATCTGATCAAAGCCACGCTGTAAAAATGTGGAATAAATTGCTACATACGGCTTATAGCCCTTAGCCGCCATACCAGCCGCGCAGGTAATCGCATGCTCTTCTGCAATTCCAACATCAATAAAACGGTCCGGATGCTTCTTTTCAAAACGTTTCAGGCCAGTGCCGTCTGCCATTGCAGCAGTTACAGCAACGATTTTATCATCTCTTTGTGCCATACGATTCAAACCGGAAGCCAGTACATCCGGATACGTACGCTCCTTCTTTTCCTGCAAAAGCATACCGCTTTGCACATCAAACGGAGCCACACCATGATAAAAGGATGGACGACGTTCCGCATAGGAATAGCCTTTTCCTTTTATAGTGCGCACATGAATCAGAACAGGGTGATTGATTTTCTTCGCAGCATTGATTACACGAATCATCTTCGCTGTATCGTGACCATCAATCGGGCCAAGGTAGGTGATGCCCATATCCTCAAAAACACCGCCAGGAATCAATACGGACTTGATGGAATTCTTGGTATTATGAATACGGTCAATCAGTTCATCACCATAATTCGGAATTTTGGAAAGTTTATTTTTTACATTATCCTTTAAATCAATGTAACGCTCTCCCGTACGCATATTGGTAAGGATTTTGCTGACACCGCCAACATTACGGGAGATGGACATCTCATTGTCATTCATAATGATAATGAGATTCGAATTTAATTGTCCGCAATTATTTAAGGCCTCAAAAGCCATTCCGCCGGTCAACGCACCATCGCCGATTACCGCAACAATTGTTTCTTTTGTTTTGGAAAGCTCTCTGGCTTTTGCATAACCGACAGCAGCGGAAATTGCGGTAGATGCATGTCCCATTCCAAAAGCATCGCAATTGCTTTCCTCCAAACTAGGGAAGCCACTGATACCGCCAAGCTGGCGGAGCGTTTTAAACTCCTCCTTGCGTCCAGTCAGGATTTTATGTGCATACGCCTGATGGCCTACGTCCCATAAAAGCTTGTCTTCCGGAAATTCCATACACAGATGAAGTGCCATGGTCAATTCCACAACGCCAAGACTCGAAGACAAATGTCCACCCGTTTTGCTAACGCATTCTACAATATACTGACGGATTTCTGCCGCCAGGGCAGGATACTGATCTTTTGAAATTTTCTTTATATCATTTGCACCTGATATTCGATCTAAAAGCATGTTAATTCACCCGCTTTATCAAATATTGAATCAAATCGGTCAAAAATGCCCGTTCGGAAGCATTTGTTCCGCAGGCTTCTAATAATTCCTTTGCTCGATTTGAGAATCGAACCACATCATTTTGTGATTCTTCTATTCCATGAATGGTCAAATACGTTTTCTTACCATTCTTTTCATCACTATGAATCGGCTTTCCCAGTTCTTTTTCATCACCAAGTGCATCTAATAAATCGTCCTGAATCTGAAAAGCCATACCTACATTGGAACCAATTTCCTCAACAATGGATAGTTCTTCCAAGGATGCGCCACCAAGCGCTGCCCCAATCATCATTGAGCCTTCTATCAAAGCACCTGTTTTCTTACGATAAACATAATCTAACAAATCATCGGGCATCACTTCGTTTGTATGAATAACATCCGCAGTCTGACCGCCATGCATTCCATGGATCCCTGATTTTTCAGAAAAAATTCGCAATGCCATCAGCATCTTTTCCTGCTCGTTTGCAGACTTGTCCATCATATTCTCAAGGATAATTTCATAGGATTCGTGCAAAAGCGCATCCCCTGTAAGAATTGCCAGTGCTTCACCATACTTTTTATGCGTTGTCAGCATACCACGACGATATGCATCATTGTCGAGTGCCGGCAAATCATCATGCACCAGAGAATATGTATGCAGCATTTCCATTCCAACCATAAATGGCTCTGTGAGTTTCACATCGCCGCCAAACAGCTTGCAAAAGCTTTGGATCAAAATGGGACGTAAACGCTTTCCGCCTGCAGCCAGACTATAATGCATTGCTTCTAAAAGTTCGCCATCATAAAAGCCTGCTTGGGGAAAATATGCTTCAATGATTTGATTCACTTCTTCACTTTTGAGTTTTAATAACTCCTTTGTCATCAAAAGCCTCTATTCTTCCTGATTATCCATAGCCGTCTGCTTATGGATCAGTTCAATTCTTTTCTCCACGCGATCCAAGGATTCAGAGCAATTTTGAATTAGCTTCATACCCTGCTCATAGGCAGCA
>JAZUHV010000126.1:0-9492 GCA_045641925.1 Butyrivibrio sp. | reverse complement strand
AATATTTTTCTTACCTTTGTGATATTGCGCAGGGATAAAATTGGATAATTGTGAACTGATATCATAATAAATATTTGTAATTCCCGGGGCAGCAATTTTTCCGTCTAATAAAATAATTGGAATCTCTTTTGCCAGGTGAATGAGGAAGGAACGCTCTGATTGTGGCCATTCCGCAAAAGCCCCTGCCTGAAGGATAAAGCAGTCAACGTAATCACGCAGATGGTTAATGGCAATATGCATATTGTTAAAATCACCATCGGTGCATGCTGCAAAGACACGGTAACCATGCATTCCTAGGGCACGTGTTGTATCCTCCACAAAGAGAGCGGAAGCGTGATATTTATAATTTACATAAATATAACCTACACACATCGTGGATTTACGTCTGGAATGGGCATCGGACTTCACAAAACCTGTTTCGGAAATGATTTGTTCAATTTTTTGCCTGGTAGCCGGTTTAACTTTATCGGAACCATTTAAAACTCTGGAAACGGTAGCAATGGATACGCCTGCTTTTTGGGCCACATCATAAATGTTCATTCTTATAACCTCATAAATGTAAGAAACAACCTCTGCTTACATTCATAACACGAAATCCTGATTTTGTCACGCAAACAATACCGATTCACCAAATCTAGTACCCAAACATAAAAAAATATACAATTTCTTGTGATTTTTTTGAAAATAGGGGTAAACTTCTCTAAGAAGGTGGTCGATAAAAAAGACATAACTAGAATTATGCGCAATTTTTGCGTCCTGATATGAGTCTTTGAGGAGGATTCTTATGAAATTTTTACAATTTCTAAAAAGGCATATAGTGACAGCGGTGATATTGCTTGCGATTGTAATTGCAACGGCCATTGGTGTGGTGAGAGTTATCGCGAGTACGGCAAATCTGTCCCCGTCCATCAGTAACTATGTGTTCTCCAGCATGACGGATTCCTGTTCCATTACTTTAAAGTTATCGAATATTACTTTGGATGATGGAGCTTCCATCAAGGACTGGACGGTAGAGGATTATGATCCAAATATTGTCAATTTGACTTTGTCAAAAACTTCCGATTTCGAGTATACACTTTCCGGAAATCCTTCGTCACCGGGTTCTACTTCAGCAACGGTTTGCTGTAACCTGACCAATGGCGAAAAGTTTACCACCAGTGTTGCATTTTCTGTTCCATTGTTTATTGTAAATCAGTCCGGAACTACCGGTATTTTAACGGCAGCGTACACCGAAGGGGATTATACCTTCGATGGTGATACCTTCTCCATCACGGTTAATTCTACCAGTGCCTTGTGGAAGAGCTCTTACACAGAAGTGGCTGCACAGTATGGAGATATTGTAGTAAACCAGCAGGATAAGACCAGCACCGCAACCTTTATTTGTAAGAGCGGTGGTGTTTCCACGATTACCGCAACCGTTGGTAGTTATACAATTTCCGTAACCGTAACGGTTGGTGTTAAAATCGATAAAACCAGAATGGATGTCGATGACGAGACCGGTGGACTGATTGTTAAGCAGGGAAAGACGAAATATGTTTATACGAATTCTTCTTCTGCAGGTGCAGTATATTTCTGGTCGGATGATGAAGATGTAGCAACCATTGATGAAAATGGTAAGGTTACCGGAAAATATGCCGGCTCCACCTTTGTTTATGCGAGCTGTATTGAAGGGGAAATAAAGACCATGGTCGGCGGAACTGAATTCAATTCCGGCGATCGCATCCGTGTTGATGTGCCTTTTGAGATTGAGGCAACCGACCCGATGATTGTAAATAAGGGAGATACCTTTACGGTACCAACTACTGCAAAGAATACGGACCTTTTAATTGAGTCCAATGATCCAAGTATTGTAAGCTACAACTATAACACCAATGTATTGACTGCTTACGAGGTTGGCGAAACAGATATTAAGGTATCCAAAAAGAATGAGCCGGGTACAGCGAAGACAATTCACGTTTTCGTAGTAGATGGTATTAGCTTGAACCATACGGAGTTATCGATTTTAAAGGGAAATTCCGCCACGATTGAGGCCACGGTAACCAATGAATTGGAGCCAATCACATGGAGTGTATCTGATCCATCCATCGCTACCATTACCGTATCTCCGGATGGCCGTTCCGTAACGGTTTTAGGTTTGGAAACTGGTAAGGCAACCGTAGTTGCATCTCAGATTATCAATGGTGTTGTTAAGACAGTTAGTTGTAATGTTAATGTAGAAAATCCTGTAGCAGGTTTGAAACTCTTTACGATGGATTATGATCCGATTACTCCATCCACAACCATCAGCCTAGGTTCCGGAAAGAGCACACTTTTGATTGCACAGATTTTGACAGAAGATGGTAATCTTCCGGAAAATTCCAATCTGACCTGGACATCTTCTGATGAAAGTGTATTAACCTGTGTTCCAAATCCTGCAACCAATACCAATGAAAAGACCTGTAAGATTGTTGCTGGTGCAAACGGTGGTTATGCTTCTGTTTACGTTGTCAGTGAAGATGGTGGATATATTGCAGTTGCAAACTTCTACGTAGTAAAGGGCGTTACTGGTATTACCCTTGGTGACGATGATAAGAAGACAATCGAAGTTCAGTTACAGTTGAAAAATTATCAGTTAAATGCGACCATCATGCCAGATGTAGATGGTGTAGATAAGACTGTATTATGGGATGCAATTTCTGTAGGCTCCACACAGGTAGCAACTGTTGATGATAAAGGTATGGTGACCTTCCTTCATCCGGGTACTGTGCAGATTCACGCCGTATCTAAGGCGGATCCATCGGTGGATACCTATTGTTACTTTACCGTTCTTCAGCAGGTAGAAGGAATCGAACTGCTTGTTGATAATATTACACTGAATGTTGGCGAGAACTTTATGTTCCAGGCAAAACTTTTGCCGTTAGATCCTGCGCCAAGTAATCCAAAGATTCACTGGTCATCCTCTAATCCTGCAGTATGTACCATTGATGATGAGGGCGTTGTACATGCCGTTGCCAGTGGTAGTGCGACAATTGTGGCGCAGACCGATGATGGCGGATATATTGCAATGGCGAATGTTAAGGTTTTACAGCCTGTAACTAGTATTACCTTATCCGATACCGAAATGGTCGTAAAGAAGGGAACTGTATTCTATCTTGGTGCTACCTGTCATCCGGATACGGCAGACGATAAGTCAGTAACCTGGACTTCTTCTGATACTTCTTTAGCAACGGTAGATCAGAATGGTAAGGTTACCGCAGTTGGTGTTGGCTCAGTGACCATTACCTGTACCAGTAATGAATCCGGTGCAGTTGCATATTGTCTGGTAGAAATTACGGAGCCGGTTACCGGTTTGGAATTAAATTCATATTATGAGAAGCTTGTTAAGGATAGTAAGTTTGTAATCATTCCTACGGTTCTTCCAAACGATGCTCCGGATAAGTCTGTAACATATCTTTCCTCTGATCCAGACGTAGCTATGGTAGATGAAAATGGTATTGTTACCGCGCTAAAGGGTGGTACTGCGCATATCTTAGTAACGACTAACGAAAGCCATTTGACGAAGAGTTGTACTATCGTTGTAGAAGAGTTTGTAGAATCTGTAGAAATCACCGGAGCGAAGGAACTTCTGAATGTTGGCGATGATATGGAATTGGGTGTCATTGTATTAACCGATACGGCATCTAATAAAGAAGTTATCTGGTCCACAAGCGATAAGAAAATTGCTACTGTGGATAAGAATGGACGTGTTCATGGTGTGAAAGCAGGAAAGGTTGTTATTACTGCTGTAGCGGCCGATGGAAGCGGAGCAAGTGATTCTGTTGTAATTCGTGTCATTAATCCAGTGAAGGAGATTAAACTTTCCGAAAAGAAGATTACGATTTATGTAGGCGATACCTTCAATGTGGTCGCAACTGTTCTTCCGGATGAGGCATCTATTAAGGAGCTTAGATGGGAGTCGGATGATCCGACCATCGCGATGGCATATCAGGATGGCGATATCGTCGGTATGGCACCGGGCCGTACCGTAGTACGTGTTCATTCTACGGATGGAAATGACGTACAGGCGCAGCTGACTGTAATTGTTAAGCCAATTGTTTTGGCTAGCAATATCATGCTGAACTCCGGCGAAATTACGATGTTAAAGGGTAAAACCAGATCTTTGGTTGCCAGAATTTACCCATTTAATACGAATGAAACCATTAACTGGATGTCCTCTGATACTTCTATTGTACAGGTTGATCCAAACGGAAACATTGTGACGGTGGGTGCTGGTACAGCGGATGTTATCGCGTATAGCTCCAGAGGAACGGTTCAGTCCAAGTGTACGGTTCATTCCATTGCAATGCATACTACAAGTCTTGCAATGGAACAGTATGATACCTATAATCTCTACGTGGATGGTGCAGTAAAGAATGTAAGCTGGCGTACTTCTAATCCAAGAGTAGCTACCGTGACACAGGATGGTGTGGTAATCGGAAGAATGCCTGGCGAATGTACCATTACGGCAACCACAGATAATAAGACCGTTACCTGTTATGTAAGAATTTATCCGGTAGATCCAGACAAATTTATTCATACCTTAAATGACAAATAAGTAAATGTATTTGAGCCTTGGGACATTTCCTAAGGCTCAAATTTTGCTTATATGTTAAGAGAACATTGCGATTGTAATACTTTTTTAAAATCTCGTTTGTTGATTTATAAAAGGTGCTGTGCTATATTATGGGAGTGTTTCAGCAAACTGTAATGGAAAAGTGTTTTCCATATTTGCGAAGGAGTAAATGATATGAGTAATGAAAATGATTTTGACGTCGATTTTGAGGCAGAATTAGAGGAATCCATCGCGCAGATCGTTGATGAAGAGACTGCCGGTGCAGAAGAGTATATGCGTACTGCGAATGTACAAAAAAGAAAGCCGAAGACAGAACCAGCCAGACAACCACGTAAGAACACGAAGCCACCGAAGAAGACCATTCCGCATTATGTGATTTACATCATTGCCGGGGTTTTGGCGATTTTAATTATTGTTGGCGCGATTTTGATTGGAAATTCATGTGTAAGACAAGCCGAAGAAAGAGCTAAGGACACATATGATTATAATAATGGTGTAGGCTATGAGCTTTATGATCAGAAGGATTATAAGGATGCGATAGTATACTTTGAAAAGGCACTGACCTACGATGAGGCAAAAAATGAGATCACCATGCGCATGTATTTGTATGACTGCTATGTAGCTACAGGTGAAACCCAAAAAGCCCGTGAGATTCTTTTGAATGTATTGGATATTGACGAAGTGTATGTAAATGCAATCATTCTCTTATTGAAGGATTATGAAGCATCACAGGATTATGAAAGCCTTCGCGAACTTTATAATAAATATAAAGCAAGTGAGAATCCTGAAATTGTAAACCTGTTTGCGCCATATCAGGTGAAGGATGTTAAGCTCTTAACCGAAGAAGGCAATTACTCCGCTGATATTGAAATTGGTTTTAAGGAAGAAGAGGGTCAGAAGATTTATTTCACAACCAACGGCGAGGATCCTATAGATGCAGGAACCTTATATGAAAGTGCCATTCCATTAAGCGAGGGCTCTGTGACCGTAAAATACTATGCTGCGAATGAATATGGCTTTAAGACCGAGGTGAAGGGGGCTACATATACAGTAACTTATCTTGCCCCAAATCCGCCTGCCGTATCACCAGCCAGTGGTTCTTATCAGACAACCGGTGCACAGTATGTGACAATTAGTGGTGTTCCGATTGGCTCCAAGGCATATTATACAATGGACGGTTCAACACCTACCGCAAACAGTATTCCGTACTCCGGACCGTTTGAGTTATCGGAAGGTAATACAACCATTAAAGTGATTGTATATAACGAGAAGGGCATGACCAGTTCCGTTACTACGGCAACCTATACGATTACCAAGGTGGATAAGTACACGGATACAGAGTGCCAGGAAAAGGTATGGGAAACCTTAATTAAACATAAGTATTGTAATAAGAAACACATCGGTGCGGATAATAAGAAGTATGAGATTGAATACTTCTCTAAGAAGACAATCAAGAAAGCAACTGTTTATATGTATACTTTACTGGTTGGCGATGAGAAGCAGTCCTACTATCTTGGATGCGATGCAAATACTGGTAAGGTATATGCGATTACCAAAGCAGGCTCTGATTATATTCTTTCAACGCTGGATGATTATGTGGAGCCAGATGCAGGAACGAATACCGAAAAAGAAACAACGGCTGCGGATAAATCCGACGAGAAAAAATAAACGAGTTATGAATAGCAGATGTCAAATGTTGGCATCTGCTATTTTTTATCAATTTTCTTGAATTTTCTTGCATTTTTATGCGAATTCCCATAAAATGTTAAACGATAGTGAGTTATTAATGGAGGTGTGCTATATGTACAAGATTCTCAAAGCAGAGAAACTGGCAGACAAAATCTTTTTGATGGATGTCGAAGCTCCTCGTGTCGCTAAATCTTGCGAACCTGGCCAGTTTATTATTGCGAAAATTGATGAAGAGGGCGAAAGAGTTCCTCTTACTATTTGTGATTATGACAGAGAAAAGGGAACCATTACCATTGTATTCCAGGTAGTTGGTGCGTCTACCGCATTGATGGCCGAAATGAAGGCTGGTGATGCATTCCAGGATTTCGTTGGTCCTTTGGGCGTAGCATCTGATTTGGTTACTGACGATTTAGAAGAAGTAAAGAAGAAGAAAATCCTTTTTGTAGCTGGCGGTGTAGGTACTGCACCTGTTTATCCACAGGTTAAGTGGTTAAAAGAGCATGGCGTTGATTGTGACGTTATTATGTGCTCCAGATGCAAGGATTTATTAATTTTAGAAAAGGAGATGGAAGCAGTTGCTACCAATCTCTATGTTACTACCGATGATGGTAGCTATGGCCGTAAGGGTATGGGAACCGATACCGTAAAGTATTTGGTAAACGAACTTGGTAAGACCTATGATCACTGTGTTGTAATTGGACCAATGATTATGATGAAATTCACCTGCCTTTTGACAAAGGAATTAGGTATTCCTACTGTTGTAAGTATGAATCCTATTATGGTTGATGGAACCGGTATGTGTGGCGCTTGCCGTGTACAGGTTGGAGATCAGGTGAAATTCGCTTGTGTAGATGGTCCTGAATTTGATGGTCATTTGGTTGATTTTGACCAGGCAATGAAGAGACAGCAGATGTACAAGACGGAAGAAGGTAGAGCTATGTTGGCAGTACAGGAAGGCGCTACCCATAAGAATGGTGGCTGCGGCTGTGGAGGTAATAAATAATGGATATGATGAAGAGAGTACCTGTCAGAGAACAGGAGCCACAGGTTCGTGCTAAGAATTTTGAAGAAGTTTGCTTGGGCTACAATGCAGAAGAAGCTATGGCAGAAGCAAGCAGATGCTTAAATTGTAAGAATCCTATGTGCGTAGGCGGATGCCCTGTATCCATTAACATCCCAGCATTTATCGCACAGGTTAAAGAAGGAAATTTCGCAGAAGCTTATAAGATTATCAGTCAGTCTTCCGCACTTCCTGCAGTATGTGGTCGTGTATGTCCACAGGAGTCTCAGTGCGAAGGTAAGTGTATCCGTGGAATTAAGGGCGAAGCAGTAGCAATCGGAAAGCTTGAAAGATTCGTAGCTGACTGGGCTAGAGAAAATGGCATTGCTCCTGAAACTGCAAAGGAAAAAAAGGGCAAGAAGGTTGCTGTTATCGGTTCTGGTCCTTCCGGTTTGACCTGTGCAGGTGATCTTGCAAAGCTTGGCTATGATGTGAAGATTTTCGAAGCACTTCATAAGGCCGGTGGTGTATTGGTTTATGGTATTCCTGAATTCCGTTTACCAAAGGATAAGGTTGTAAAGGCTGAAGTTGAAAACGTTAAGAAGCTTGGCGTTGAGATTGAAACCAATGTTATTGTTGGAAAATCCATCACGGTTGATGAATTGTTTGAAGAGGGCTTTGACGCTGTATTCATCGGTTCCGGTGCAGGTCTTCCAAGATTTATGGGAATTCCTGGCGAGAACGCAAATGGTGTATTCTCTGCAAATGAATATTTAACCAGAAGTAACCTGATGAAGGCTCCACTTGAAAACTATGCAACTCCAATCGTTGCAGGTACCAAGGTAGCTGTTGTCGGTGGTGGTAATGTAGCAATGGACGCTGCCAGAACTGCATTAAGACTTGGCGCTGAAGTACATATTATTTATCGTCGTGGTGAGGAAGAACTTCCTGCACGTAAGGAAGAAGTACATCATGCTAAGGAAGAGGGCGTTCAGTTTGATCTCCTTTGTAATCCTACTCAGATTCTTGTGGATGAGAATGGATGGGTTAAGGGAATTGAGTGCATTCGCATGGAACTTGGTGAGCCTGATGCATCTGGAAGACGTAGCCCTGTTGAAGTGGCTGGCAGTGAATTTGTAATCGATGTGGATACTGTAATCATGTCCCTTGGTACCTCTCCAAATCCATTGATTTCTTCTACTACGAAGGGTCTTGAAATCAATAAGAGAAAGTGCATCGTTGTTGAGGAAGCAACCGGCGCTACCTCTAAGGATGGCGTATATGCAGGTGGTGATGCAGTTACTGGTGCAGCTACTGTTATCCTTGCCATGGGTGCTGGTAAGACTGCTGCAAAGGGTATTGATGAATTCTTAAGCAAGCAGTAATCTGGTGTAAAATGATTTTTAAGGCTGTCGCTTTGCGGCAGCCTTATTTTCATAGAAAATGTAAAATTTGGGCGAATTAGAGCGCCTCATGAGGTGATGGTATGCGTATTCGAATTCTTTGCGTGGGAAAAATTAAAGAAAAATTCTTTTCGGATGCAATTGCGGAATATTCCAAACGATTAAGCAGATATTGCAAACTGGAAATTGTTGAGGTGGCAGATGAAAAAACTCCGGACGGTGCATCTGAAACCGTTGAGCTTCAAATTAAAGCAAAAGAGGGGGAACGCCTTCTGTCCTCGATGAAGGACTCGGATTATGTCATTGCACTTGCCATTAACGGAAAACAGCATGATTCGGTTGCATTTTCCCAAAAAATAGAAAAGCTTGGCGTGGATGGAGTCAGTGATATTGATTTTGTAATTGGCGGTTCCTTAGGCCTGGATGAACGTATTTTAAAGCGCGCAGACGAAAAAATCAGTTTTTCCGCCATGACATTTCCACACCAGTTAATGCGAGTAATTTTACTGGAACAGATTTATCGTGGGTATCGAATTATGAATGGGGAACCGTACCATAAATAGTGGATTTTAAAAATGCAAGTCGATAGTCGCCAGATGACTTATAGGTGTAACAACTATTGAAATAGCTCAAATATAGTTACTATTTTGTGCATAAAACTCTGTAGACAAAAGCGAAGTAAGATTATAGAACTTTGCTTATTTCGTAGGTTCGATACGCTGAACCGTACCACTATTTCTTTTGACGAGTCATTAGTTAATTCAATTGTGGAGGAATTTTATGATAGAGCAGTTTGATACATATGAAAG
>JAZUHV010000125.1:0-2756 GCA_045641925.1 Butyrivibrio sp. | reverse complement strand
CATCATAGGTGATATCTACGCAGAGAACTATGACAATTTCTGCAAGGAGATTTACGCCTGCAAATTCGCCGATATAGCGTTTCGAACAGGAAACCTGTATGAGAATGGCATCGGCGTCGAAAAAAGCCTAGAAGAGGCGTTTCACTATTATCTGCAGGCGCAGTATGCCATCCGTCTGCGCGTAGCTAACCACGATTACTACGGAGATAAAACAGTCGAGCGGAATATAGAAGAAGCAGTCGCGCGTGTGCGCGAGGCTCTGCCAGACGAGTTTATTACGTATCAATTGGAATTAGAGCATCCAGGAGTGCTTGCTATGCTGATGGAGGGCGCAGCCGGACTGGACATTACGTTAGAGCATGTTGGGAATGATTATTATCTGCATGCAAAACGATTTGCACCGGCAGAAGACTGTGCACAAAAAGTGTTGTTCTCCATTGGGGAAGCGAATTACTGTGAACTGACGGATACTGCAACGTTGCATGTTGTGGGCCTTACCAATTTAAAGGGCAATGACGGTCGCCTGTTTATTACAAGCATTCAGTATAACGAGGAGCAGGATCTGTGGGAATTTGGAAGAAGTGATCAGGTACTTTTGAGCTTTAGCTGCAGATGTTTCCGCTTTGAGAATTACGGAGTGATTGATCAGTAGAAATTTGAAAAAGCCGTGGCTCATGATAGAGCCACGGCTTCTTAAATTATCTTTCTTCCAGTGTTTCTGCAATAACGCTTTCAAGTTCCCTTAACATCGCAAGGAACTGTTTTTCGCGCTCCACGCCAAATCGGTCCGTAACCTTCTTTGTAAAACTCTTTAATAACCGCGCTTGCTCGGCGTATTTCTTACGACCACCCTCTGTGATGCTGACATAAGTTCCCTTGCCATTCATTTCGTGTTTCCAAGAAACCAGTCCCTTATCATTCAATTCATGAATCATGCGGGATGTGGTCGCAATCGGCATACTCATTTCCACTGCTAAATCCTTCAAATAAACCTTGCTTAATCCCCCAGTTTCAATGATGCGTCCCAAAGCCACATATTCCACTAATTTTAATTCTGTGAAAAGCTTTTGGATGTGGTCGCGCTCAACGAGATAGCGCTGATAGATGAGCTCGTTCGACAACTGCTCTGATTGATTCATATGCGTAACCCCCTAAAATAATTTATTCACTACAATAGTTTACCAAAGGCAATAAGGTTGGGGCAAATTAAAAAAGTGTAAACTTATTATGAATAATTTATTATTAATTTATTATTTTAAACTGTTGGTTTATTTTTTTCTTCCACAAACGTGGTAAGATATTCGTATAAAACAAATATCGAGTTTTCAAACCGAATGTATATGTGTGATTGATTGGACAGACGCTAGAAGTCTGCCCATCTGGCCCAAAGGCCATAGCACAATGACATTCGGTTTTGTGCGCTTAAGCACAAGCCACATAGAAAAGGAGAACAAGATATGCAAAAAATGTGTTTTTCAAACCCTCAGGTCGCTTTTGATTATGCCCTCTACGTGATGGCATCCAGTGCTTTTGCAAAGACCACTTGCAAAAGTACATTGCTGGAGAAAAATATGCTTCTCCAGTTCAGAGAACAAAAACTGAATACGCAATACCAGATGGAGGACATCTGCATCGCCCTTCTTAAGAAGGAGGTGCGCAGGTTTCCGAAGTCCCTTCGCCGTCAGGAGATGACGGTTCACCTTCGCAAGAGGTCCGGCTTCCCGACCGAAGTGCTGTTCGTGAGCCCACGATACATCGTGAGCTTCTGCGGCACCTACGCGGGCAAGAACTCCAAGCTGAGTTGCCGCGTCTGGGAGAGATCCCGGGTGCGGTGATGGCAATTGAATATGAAAAGGGGACTGGAGAAGCAGAGGAAAAGACATTTACTGCTTCTTCCGATCCCCAATTTTCGAATATCCGGCCCGAATGAGCCAAGCCTGGTCAATTAACTTCTCACCACATGAAAAGCTGATTTTGAGGCGTACAGACGCTGCCTGTGGCAAAATCTCCAGGACCGTTCCTTCGCCATACGTTGGATGCTTAATCACATCGCCCACCTTGTATTTAATATCACTGTTTTTCTTCGCTTTATATTCCTGCTCCCTGCGATAATTGTCTTTATCTTGTAGGGTTTTATCCTCCCACGGATTCTTTAATGCTGCCTCGTAATTATGATGCAGCAAAGCCTCCCCAAACTTGTAATAAGGCGTTGGCGCTGCACCCACCAGCGAACAGCAATACTTCCACGCAGAGCCATGCACGCCGCCCTGCCACCGATATTCCGCCGGAATCTCATAATGCGCGGCCATATAGTGCGCGTACTCGTGCTTATATAGGTCCTGTCTGTCTACTAAGGACAGTTGCTTGTCTGCATGATACCCAATGAATTCCAGAGAGAAGCGGAAGCCTTCCTTCCCCGTGCGCGAATCGTGCACATATGCGCCCAACTGGTCCTCATCCGTGGTCAGCATAATCGGCAACTGCGCCGCATGAAGCCCAAACTGCTTATCCAACTTCCGGTACAGCGTCAGAATCTCTGTGCGCAGCCTTGGCGAATCCTGGTCAATTTTCTGTTGGCGAAACTGCGTGTAAGACATGTGGGAGCCTTTCTATGAGGTGAAATCTGGGTTGATTTTAGCATGGAATGGGGAGGAGGGGAAGTGGGGAAGGATTAGGGGTGTAAATCTATGTTGACAAATATCGGAAAACTTGGTAATTTGAAAATACAATATCGGAAAACTTGGTAAAGGAGTGAT
>JAZUHV010000124.1:0-5217 GCA_045641925.1 Butyrivibrio sp. | reverse complement strand
GAAGCGATTAAGGCATTTGCAAAGGATAAAGAATAGTTCGTTTTTTCTTGTAAATGTTTTTCTTTTGGGGTAAAATAATTTTCTGGGAATGAACTGAAAAGAGGTTATCATATGCCAATTATCAACATACTTGATGTTTTTCATAATCGTATGCTGATTGCCGCTGTTGCCGGCTGGATTTCAGCACAGATATTAAAAGTTATTATAAATGCCATTACTTCACGGACTTTAGACATTCATCGTTTATTCGGAGATGGCGGTATGCCAAGTGGTCATTCCGCAACCGTTACTGCTTTGGCAACCACAGCAGCAATTGAATGCGGCTTTGCATCTTCTGAATTTGCTATCTCAATGGTTTTAGCCATCATTGTTATGCATGATGCCATGACCGTTCGTGCAGAAGCAGGAAAGCATGCAAAGGCATTAAACAAAATTCAAATGCAGAAGAATCCAGACCTTCCTGCAGAAGAAATGTTCAAGGAATTTTTAGGGCACTCTCCTTCTCAGGTTATTGTCGGAGCTGCCTGGGGAATTGGCGTGGCCATTCTCGTTCACAATGTTATTCCACCACTCTAATAAAAAAGCAATGAGTAAAAACTCATTGCTTTTTTTAATAGGTTATCTTTTACTTACCTTCTAATTGGTGCACATCCTCATACGGATTCACATGCACCATAATATGCTTTATATTCGCGTATTTCGCCTCTAATTGCTCATGCACGTCTTCTGCGATTGCATGTGCCTCGTGGAGTGATAAATCGCAAGGAAGGGCGATTTCAACGTCTACATATATCTTATTTCCAAAACATCTGGTCTGTAACGAGTCCACACGACAGATTCCATCCAACCTATCAATAAAATCTACCAATTCCTTTTCAAATTCAGGAGATCCCGCCTTATCCACCATCTTGTCGATGGCATCCTTAAATATGTCATAAGCGGCCTTTATAATAAACAGGCAGATGACAATTCCCGCAACCGAATCCATAAACAGAAACCCGTTTCGGGCAAACAGAATACCGATTAATGCTCCGATAGAGGATAATGCATCCGAACGATGATGCCATGCGTCCGCACGTAGCGCCGGTGAATCAATTTTCTTCGCCACATTGCGTGTCACCCAGAACATTACTTCCTTCGCCACTATGGATACGCCAGCGGCAGCAATTGCCAGAACTCCCGGTGTTTTGTATTCCATCCACTTTTTGGTGATTAAAGCCATGACGGACTCATAACCAATCATGCCACCGGTAAAGAATAATGCCGCGGCCAGAATGACTGCAGCCACACATTCAAAGCGTTCATGCCCGTATGGGTGCTCCCGATCTGCATCCTTGGAGGCTACCTTCATACCAATTAACACAATGATGGTACTGAACACGTCCGATGCCGAATGAATTGCATCCGTAATCATCGCCGTGGAAGCCGCCAGAATTCCTGCCAGAAGTTTTCCGACGGAAAGCAAAAGATTCACAATAATACTGCCAACGGAAACCTTCACCGCTCGTAGGTCAGTTCCTGTTTCATGACTCATTCAAATCCCCCCATGGAATAAGTATAACCTACTACTATCATACGGGTATTTCGTTAGTCAATTCGAACGGGAATTAGTTATTCAGAACGCTTACGTTTCTTCTCCCAATCCCTTTTAAACTGATGCGGTGGCTTTTTCCCAATGTGAATTGCCAGTACAATAATCGTGGCAATCATCACAACCGCAGCGACAATGATACTAATTGCTAAAATTTTTATCTCTGTACTACTCATCGGTATCTCTCCGTTTCCACTCCGCAATCGTTCCATCCATAATGGCTGTCATCATGCGTTTTTTCACGCCCGGTGCGTGTTGGTGCATCTCCTGTAACAGATTGCGCACATAGGTCCGCTCTGACGCATGGTCGAAGGGACATGGGTTTGCCGTTACCGGAAGATGATATTTATAGCTGAAGCCAAGTGCCTCAGACTGCGTTACAAAGATGTATGGGCGAATCAGGTCCATCCCCGTTTTATCTAAATGTGTCACCGGCCAGAAGGTAGAAAATCTTCCCTCATATATCAGAGACAGCATCATTGTTTCGACAACATCGTCCATATTGTGAGCATAAGCAATCTTATTGCATCCCAGTGCCTTTGCTGCATCGTGCAGGGCACCTTTTCTGAGGCGCGAGCATAAGGAACAGCCTTCCTTCGAAATTTGCTCAGAAATCGATGTTTTAACAACATGGTATTCCACATTCAAATCCTTGCACAAATCGCTTATACGGCTTAAATCAAAGCCCTCATAGCCCAAATCCACTGTGATGGCAATCAATTCATACTTATTGGGGTAAAACTGCCTCATCCCCGCTAACGCATATAACAAACCAAGCGAGTCCTTCCCACCAGAAATGCCAAGGGCAATTCGATCGTTTTCCTCAATCATTCGATAGGCCTCTGTCGCCTGACGTACTTTACTGTAAAGTTTCTGTAAATCCATAATCTATTCCATTAGTAAGAACCACGCAAGCGCAATCCATGTATAAGTTGAGTAGAAGTGACCATAAGAATCTACTCCATCTAACATAAGCTTTCTAGCTGCAGCTTTATCCAAAAGTTCAAAGCCCTCAAAGCATTCCGACTCTTCTGCACCCTCTCTGCTTAATTCCTCCAGGTTTTCAGGACGAACCGTTACGCACACAATTGCATTACTTTCATCTGTCATGCCTGGTGTAGAAAATAAGGCAGGGTTTACAAGCTGCACATCCTCTTTTTGAATTTGCATTCCGGTTTCTTCATAAATTTCACGAACAGTTGCGGATTTGACCGGATCATCCGTCTCATGATCGCGCGGATCAATCAGACCAGCAGGTACGCCGAGCACATAATGATTGGTTGGATAACGGAATTCCCAGGAAAGCAGCAGCCTTGGTTCTTCATTCGGTGCTTTCACAATTACAATACAGCTCACCGCATCTGCAATCATGTTCTTATACTCTTCTTCTGATTTAAGGACCACTAAATCCTTCCGCTTCCGTCTTGTTGCATTATAATAATGTGCCCCTGGCGCGTAACGCATGTCATATACATTGATATACTTCGCTTCAAATTCCGTTACAATAATGTCATCTGTAATTTCAGGTTTCTTCATCTTTTCCCTACCTTTTCAGGCCCCGTATTTGTTTTACAATACTTTTTCGGGGCGTTCTGTTCTTCCTTTTCTTAAAGTTCTATACCTTTTAGGGGTGGTTCCTTGTACTAACATACTTTTTCGGGTTATAAACTATTACTTTTTCAGGCTTAAATGTTTTACCATACTTTTTAGGGGCATTTTGTATTGTGTCATAATTTTTGGACCAATTTTGACACAAATTTACAGATATTTTTGTAATTTGTGTCATATTTAATTTTGTCCATTTATGCCTTTTCAACCCGAAAAAGTATAGTTCTTTATTTTTCTCGCCCCGAAAAGGTATGTTAAAAGCATTCCTTTATTTTTCTTTTTTGGAGCGACCCATAAAAGTATAGAAATACCTTTTCGTCCCGAATAGGTATGTAACTTATCCCACCGGCCCGAAAAGGTATTGAAGTTTCCCGTATTTTTATTTTCTAACCAGCTTAGATAGCGCTGACATATGATTAGGAATCTCGATATTCTGTGGGCAATGTGTCATACATAAGCCGCATGTCAGGCAATCTGTTGCCTTGCCTTCTGTCTCCACACTGTCATAGCGATGCAAAGCACCAGCACCATCTGCTTTATAGGAATTCATCAGCTTCATATATTCAGGAATGTTAATCTTCATCGGGCAGGTGTCCACGCAGTATCTGCAGCCAGTACATGGAATCTGGATCTGATTTTTAAACTTCTCACATACGTCAAAGAGAATGCGCTTCTCTTCTTCATCCAATGCATGACCATCGCTAAATGTAGCCACATTGTCGATGATCTGTTCCATATTGCTCATGCCGCTTAGGATAACCTGAACATTTGGAAGAGACTTAACGAATCGAAGTGCCCAGGATGCCACACTCCAGTCCGCATTCGCCTCCTTCAACAAAGCCTCTGTCTCCGGGGTTAAGGATGCCAGTCTTCCACCGCGAACCGGTTCCATAACCATAATAGGAATGTTTCTCTCTTCAAGCACCTTGTACTCTTCTTTGGTCGAACCATACATCCAGTCATAAAAATTCAACTGAATCTGTGCAAAGTCCCAATCGTGATGATCGGCAAATCTTCTTAATGTTTCTACACTCGCATGAGAGGAGAAGCCCAGATACGTAATTTTTCCCTGCGCCTTTAAATCAAGAAAGAACTCAATTGCCCCGCTTTCGATATACTTATCAATATTATTATCAAGCAGGCAGTGAATTAAGTAGAAGTCAATATGATCTGTCTGCAGACGTTTTAGCTGCTGTTCCCAAACCTCTTTATAATTCGGATTGGCTCCAATGTTAAACTTGGTTGCAAGATAATAGCTGTCACGTGGATATTTCTTCATACAATGACCAAGACACTCCTCAGAGCCACCATTGTTATAAACATGTGCAGTATCATAATAGTTGATCCCCTGCGCCATTGCATAATCCAGAATTTCCTGCGAAGCCACCAGGTCAATCTTGCCATCCGGGGTCTGTGGCAGTCTCATATTTCCCATACCTAAACGGGACAGTTCAATGTCTTTAAATCCCTTTTTCTCCATGTAATGTACATCCTCCTGCATTATATATTGTGTCATATTTAATTTTGATACTGTGTCAAAATATATTGTGACACAGAAATATGTGTTTTATTGTTTATTGATATACCGTATAAAATTTAAATATAATTAATATTTCTTGAATACTTGTCTTGTCTTTTATAGTTATCACACCTAATGTGTGCCTGCTTCTGTAAGGCCGAAATTTGCCCATTTAGAAGCTTTTGTCATCAGATGCACCCTCACACTCTTTTAGGCGTCTATAGAGCGTTTTGCGCGAAATTCCGAGCTCCTTTGCCATCTCATCCCCGGTCATGCGTTGTTTCATCTCTCGAATTTCCCCAACCGTGTAGGATTTTTCCAGCTGAATCTTCTTTCTGCCGGCACCACGCGTCTGTTTGTTTTTGATTTCAGACAGATCATATTCAATTTGCAGAAACTTCCAGCTAACGTTTCCTCCGTCGCGTTCCATCACTTCTACACTGACACCATAAGGTTTTAGAAGCTTTTGCAGCTTCTTAACCTCATACTCCTGGCCGTC
>JAZUHV010000123.1:0-8186 GCA_045641925.1 Butyrivibrio sp. | reverse complement strand
TGATTAAGGATACGCTTACCGGTTCCGCCACCTTCGCCATAATGCTTTTCCACATAGCGCACCTTGGAATTTTTCCCTACAAAGAAACGATGCACACCGTCATGCTGGGAATCCTGGTCGCCGCAATTATGTATACCGCAGCCGGCCACAATCGTCACGTCGCAGTTTTCACCAATATAAAAATCATTATATACGACTTCCTTTAAGCCGCTCTGGCTAATAACGACTGGTATATGAACACTTTCATTGACGGTCCCATCCGCTACACGAATATCAATACCGCTCTTATCTTCTTTTGTTGTAATCTGAATATTTGCAGTAGAATTGCGGCCCTCAGAGCCCGAATTTACACGGAAATTATAAGCACCCTCCGGTACCTTATGAAGGTCTGCAACTTCAGCTAATATTCTCTTTTGAATTTCGTCTAACATGCCAACCTCCTACTGCAGTTTGCTGCATCCCATATTAACCGCGGACGCAGTACCTAAAAGTTCCGGAAGGATTTCCTCCTTAGGTCCTCTCTTCTTTACCTGGCCGTCCTGAATCATAACAATCTCATCGGCAATATTCAGGATGCGTTCCTGATGGGAAATAATCAATACCGTGCCATGAATGGTCTCGCGGATATTTTCAAATACCTGAATCAGACTTTGGAAGCTCCATAAATCAATACCGGCCTCTGGCTCATCAAAAATTGCGAACTTCGTTCCTCGAGCCAAAACCGTTGCGATTTCAATTCGTTTCAGTTCGCCACCGGAAAGGCTTGCATTAATTTCACGGTCCACATATTCCTTGGCGCATAATCCGACCTTAGACAAATACTCACAGGCTTCGGCTACCGTAATTTGCTTTCCTGCTGCCAGACGGAGTAAGTCCACCACTTTGATGCCCTTAAAATGTACCGGCTGCTGGAAGGCAAAACTAATTCCCTTCTTTGCACGGTCCGTAATACTGCAATCTGTAATATCCTCCCCATCAAACACAATTTGACCAGAGGTAGCCTCGTTAACACCCATAATCAATCGTGCCAGAGTGGACTTACCGCTTCCATTCGGACCGGTAATAACAACGAACTTCCCGTCATCAATGTCCAGATTCATATGGTTAATGATATTCTTTTCGTGGTCATCGTCCATAACGGTATAGACCAGATTTTTAATCTCTAACATACTGTATCCTCTAAATGTAAAATACGCTCTTATCACAAAAGCACATTGATTATATCATCTTTTGTGCCTTCTGTGAATAGAGCGCATTCGGTTCTCTTATTTCTTAAGATTTTTTCTGGCTTTCGAAATGGCCTTCATCTTCGCGCTATGATTGCTTTCATAAGAAAGGCTAAAATACAAATCATATCGTTCCTTCGTTAGTCGCCCATCCTGCATAGCCTTTTTAATTGCACATCCAGGTTCTGTTTGGTGCCTGCAATCACGAAACCTGCATTGTGTTTCAAGTTCGGAAATGTCTAAGAAGGTCTCTTCAATTCCTTCCTGTACATCGCACATACCCAGCTCACGCATTCCCGGCGTGTCAATCAAAAACGCACCATTCGGAAGTTCTAACAGCTGTCGATATGTCGTTGTGTGACGTCCTTTTGAGTCTTCTTCACGTATTTCTGAGGTTTTCATAACCTCTTTACCAAGAATTGCATTGATCAATGTGGACTTTCCTACACCGGATGAACCTAAAAGTGCAATCGTTTTTCCCGGTATAAAATAATCTTTCAGTTCCTCTAATCCAATGTTATACAAAGCACTAATCGCGTGCACACGTACCTGCGTGGACAATTCTTCGATTTCCTTCACGTATCGCCCCGGATTACTGCATAAATCCGCCTTGGATAGAATGACAACAGGAATTCCTCCACCCTGTAGGGTGATGGACACATAACGCGCCACACGATTGAAATTATAATTATCATTTAACGATGCCACGATAAATATATAATCAAAATTTGCAATCATCACCTGCTCCTGCATGTTTTTTACATATCCAATTGCATGACCGGATTGGTTTGGACGCTTCAACACACTTGTACGTTCGCACACGGAGGTGATTAGAGAATCGCCAATCGGATTATAGATAAAATAAACATAATCGCCCACAACCGGCAATTCACGTTCCTCGCGGTAAAAATATCCCTTTAATGTGGCATTCACTTCCTGCTTGCCAAAACGGATAACATACGAATTCTTTTGAATTTCGCTAATGCGTCCCTTTTGTTCCTGTTCAGTTACTCTTTGTGATTTTATTAAATTACTCATAGATATCTCCATTTCTTTGTCTGTTTACTAAGTTACAAGGGCTTGTATGAATATCGATGGAGATCTTTTATGAAAAGAAAAGGCCGTGACAAAAAGCCACGGCCTAAATTAGAATCCTTATGAATTCAAAAAAGTCGAGGTCTTCATACGATATTCAGATATAAAAACAATTCCATATTTTTTCATAATAAAGTACCTCTCTTTCCTTCTTAATTTGATAATAAAATATACCACACCTTCATATATGTCAACCATTTTAACTGAACATATATCGATAAATCAATGGTTAGTTCAGACTTTGACCACGCTCTTTCACCATTAATTTTAGAAATTACAGGTTATTTTTCATCCACAACCTGGAAAATGTAGAATTTTAAATAATAGCTTTCATCCGAAGCCCATAAAATTGGATGGTCGGGTGCCTGCGTACGAAATTCGACCTGACGCAATTTCTTGTGAACAGCCTTAGCTGCTTCTGCCACAGTCTTTGTTAATAACTCCTGTGTCATAAAATGCGAGCAGGAACAGGTGGCCAAATATCCGCCATCCTTTACAAGTTTCATACCTTTCATATTAATTTCACGATAACCCTTGATGGCATTCTTTGTAGCCTCACGTGACTTTGTAAAAGCAGGTGGATCCAGAATTACCACATCATAGCGTTCTCCTGCCTCATAAAGCTTTGGAAGCTCATCAAGTACATTGACTGCACGAAATTTCACACGGTCTGACAAACCATTTCGTTTTGCATTTTCTGTAGCCTGAGCTACTGCAAATTCAGAAATATCAAGTCCGGTAACATCGGTCGCACCCGCAAGCCCACAATTAAGTGCAAAGGTTCCCATGTGCGTAAAGCAATCCAGAACACGGCAAGGCTTTGTTCCAGTCTTTAAGGTTGCCAACGCTCCAATAGCTCCAGTATAGCCGCCTATAAGCTTTTGCATTGCCAGACGATTATATTTCTGATCAAGGAAAAAGCCCGTTTTCTGGCCGTTTGCCACGTCAACGAGATAATGCACTCCGTTCTCTGTAATCTCCACTGTAGGGTCAAATTCGGCGCCTACGAAGCCTTTCAAAGGTGTCATACCCTCTTTATTTCGAACCGGTGCATCTGAGCGCTCATAGACACCACGAATTTGGATGCCATCAGAAGCCATCACCTCTTTTAGCAGTTCAACAATATCTTCCTTTAACCGGTCGATTCCGAGTGCCAAAGATTCAACAACAAGTACATCTTCGTATTTGTCAATTACCAGTCCTGGCAGGAAATCCGCTTCTCCGAAGATGATGCGACAGGAAGTAACATCCTCTCCCATAACAGCCTTACGATAGGACCATGCGTTCATAACGCGTCTTCTTAAAAAGGCAGTATCAATCACTTCATTTGCGTTACGGGTCATCATACGAACACGTATCTTAGAGTTCTGGTTCACGAAGCCCCATCCCATTGGATAGCCATCAAAATCATTAATACGAATGATATCACCATTTTTAAAGGTTCCCACAATCGTATCTACTTCGTTATCAAATACCCACTGTCCGCCCGCTTTCAGTGTACGTCCTTCACCCTTTTTTAAGGTCAATATGGTATGTTCATTCGCATAAATGCGCTCAGTCATCTTTTAATTCCTTTCGAAGCGGGCTACACTTTTTCACAGCCACGTCTTTTAGTACTTCATCTTCTTTTTCACGAAGAAGGAAACGATCTTGTAAAGCGGTCCCTCCATGGTTTTGCGGACATTTTCAAGTTCCTTTCGAATCTCAATGCCCTGTGGGCAATGTGTCTCGCACTTACCGCACTTTACACAATTGGACACAGTCGTTGGGTCCTTTCTAAGCGTGGTGCAGTTCAGATAATCAACGGTAGCCCACAGTTTACTGTCCGCATAATAACGATTGTATGCAGCAAATGCGCCCGGAATATCCACACTCTTCGGACAAGGCATACAATAACGGCAGCCCGTGCAGCCAACCTTCATTTTCTTATTAATCTGCTCCACCACTTTGTCAAACAACTGATACTCATCCTCTGTAAAGTCGCCAGCGAGTGCAGTCGCAGCTGCATTCGTATTCTCCTTCACCATATCCAAAGAATTCATACCAGAAAGAACAACCGTAATTTCCGGTTGATTCCATAACCAGCGGAATGCCCATTCAGCAGGGCTATGCTTAACCTTATAGTGCTCAAATACCTTCGCCGCATCCTTTGGCAAATGCTTTGCCAAACGGCCTCCACGAAGTGGTTCCATGATAATAATTGGGAGTCCCTTTGCATTGGCATGCTTCACACCGGTAATACCAGCCTGTGAATTCACATCCAGATAATTATACTGAACCTGACAGAAATCCCAGTCATAAGCATCCACAAGCTTAATAAAATCATCCGAGCTTCCGTGATAAGAAAAGCCAACCTGACGGATGGTTCCTTTACGCTTCTGCTCCTCTAACCAGTCTGCAATACCTAAGCCTACAAGCCGCTCCCATGTAACAATATTTGGGAGCATGTGCATCAGATAATAGTCCACGTGGTCCGTACGAAGTCGCTTCAATTCTTCTGCAAAGCATTTCTCAACATCCTCAACGGACTTCATCAGATAATGTGGCAGTTTCGTCGCAATATTCACCTGATCGCGCTTTCCATTACGCTCTAAAATTTCACCTAAAGCAGCCTCACTGCCAGGATAAACATAGGCGGTATCAAAGTAATTTACCCCCGCCTCAATGGCAGCCAATATTTCTTTTTCAGTCTTTTTGATATCTGTGCCACCAACGGTCTGCGAAAAACGCATACATCCATAGCCTAAAATAGATAATTTGTTTCCGTACTTGTCACTACGATATTGCATAGTATTCCTCCTGTATCTACTGTGTTGTCTTTTATAGGTATTCTGTTTTTTAAAAAGGGCCACACAATGTGTAGCCCTTCCATCTTAACATTTGAATTAAGCGTAAAGAGGATATTTGTCTGTCAAAGACTTCACCATCTCCATAGCCTGTGCCTTCTTTGCATCTTCATCAGTAACTGCAAGAGCAATCGCTTCTGCAACTACATCCATATCCGCAGTATTAAAGCCTCTGGTGGTAACTGCTGCAGAACCAAGTCGAATACCACTGGTTACAAATGGCTTCTCAGGATCATTTGGAATAGCATTCTTATTACAGGTGATGTTTACGGAATCGAGCAATTTTTCGGTTGCCTTTCCGGTAACACCCTTGGAACGAAGATCAACTAACATCAAATGATTATCGGTACCGCCGGATACCAAATCAAAGCCACGGCTCATCAAGCCATTCGCAAGCGCCTGCGCATTATCCACAATATTCTTCGCATATACCTTGAAGCTTGGGTCCAATGCTTCCTTCAGACATACTGCCTTACCTGCGATTACATGCATCAAAGGACCACCCTGGGTGCCAGGGAAAATTGCCTTATTAAAATTGAAACGATCTGCAGCTTCCTGATTTGCAAGAATCATACCACCTCTTGGTCCACGAAGGGTCTTGTGGGTGGTCGTGGTTACAACATCCGCATAAGGGATTGGGCTCATGTGCTGTCCACCAGCAACCAAACCAGCGATGTGTGCCATATCTACCATCAATACTGCGTCAACCTCATCAGCAATCTCTCTGAACTTAGCAAAGTCAATCTTTCTTGCATATGCAGATGCACCGGCAAGAATCATCCTTGGCTGGCACTCCTTTGCAATTGCACGAACCTGATCATAATCAATATAACCTTCATCGTTGATACCATAAGGTACACAATTAAAGTATTTTCCGGAAATATTTACTGGTGAACCATGGGACAAATGTCCGCCGTGAGCAAGATTCATTCCCATGTAAGTATCGCCCTGCTCTAAGATAGCAAAGAATGCTGCCATATTAGCCTGAGCGCCGGAGTGTGGCTGAACATTTGCATAATCACAACCAAACAGCTGCTTTGCTCTTTCGATTGCTAAATTTTCTACCATGTCTACATACTGACAGCCACCATAATAACGTTTTGCAGGATATCCTTCTGCGTACTTGTTGGTCAACTGGCTACCCATAGCGGCCATAACTGCCTTGCTGGTGAAGTTCTCAGAAGCGATCAATTCGATGTGATCGTTCTGTCTGTTGTTCTCGAGAGTAATTGCCTCAGCGAGTTCCGGATCATAGTTCTTTACTTCATCAAATGAAAACATGTGTTTTCTCCTCCTGTAAAATAATTTAAATTTGAACAGAACCTTGCTGCAATAATGGTTCTGCGGTATACGTTTATTCCTCTTCCTTCACAATTGCAATGTGAACGTCATCAAGCTGCTTCTGCTCTACCGTTGCAGGTGCGCCCATCATAATATCCATTGCATTCTTATTCATTGGGAATGGAATGATTTCGCGGATGCTTTCTTCACCGCAGATTAACATAATCATACGGTCAACACCAGGAGCAATACCTGCATGAGGAGGTGCTCCATAGCAGAATGCGTTGTACATAGCAGGGAACTTTGCCTTAACATCCTCTTCGCCAAGTCCAACAAGCTTAAATGCTTCAATCATGATTTCAGGGTCATGATTACGTACGGCACCGGAGCTTAATTCCACGCCATTACATACCAGGTCATACTGATATGCCAGGATGTCCAAAGGTTCCTGATTCTTCAATGCATCCATACCGCCCTGTGGCATGGAGAATGGGTTATGGCAGAATTCCAGTTCGCCGGATTCTTCACCGATTTCATACATTGGGAAATCTACAATCCAGCAGAATTCGTAGGTATTCTGCTTCATATGATTTGGTGCAGCAGCACCGAGTAATTTACGAAGTGCACCAGCGGTCTTTTGTGCCACAAGCTTTTTACCTGCTGTCAAACCAACAAAATCGCCCGGCTTCAGGTTCAATGCAGCAATAACTGCATCCTTCTTCTCCTGTAAGAACTTTGCAATACCGCCGACAATCTCACCATTTTCATCCAACTTAAACCAGAAGCCCTTATTGGCAGTAATAACTTCCAATTCTGCCATCATGGCATCAATCTGCTTACGGGTTGCATTAAATTCATCTACCACAATTGCCTTAACGGTCTGGCCCTCAAACGGACCGAAACCACAATCAGAGAGAAGTTCTGAAACATCCTGTAATACTAAATCAATACGAAGGTCCGGCTTATCGGAACCATATTTATCCATGGACTCCAAATAAGGAATTCTGACAAATGGTGCCTGAGATGCATTGTTATACACACCATGCTCCGCAAATACTGGTGGCAATACTTCTTCAATAACTGCAAAAACATCTTCCTGAGAAGCAAAAGACATCTCCATATCCAACTGATAGAATTCTCCAGGAGAACGGTCTGCTCTTGCATCCTCATCACGGAAGCATGGCGCAATCTGGAAATAACGGTCAAAGCCGGATGCCATCAAAATCTGCTTAAACTGCTGTGGTGCCTGTGGCAATGCATAAAATTTGCCTGGATGATTTCTTGCAGGTACCAGATAGTCTCTTGCGCCTTCTGGGGAAGAACAGGTCAAAATCGGTGTCGTAATTTCCATAAAGCCGAGGCTTGTCATCTTATTACGAAGTTCAGCTACAATCTTACTTCTTAAGACAATCTTAGACTTCACTTCTGGATTACGAAGATCCAAATAACGATACTTTAAACGTGTATTCTCATCGGCATCCTTACTCTGATTAATTTCAAATGGAAGCGCGTTATAACGGCACTTACCAAGGATTTCAATCTTAGCAGGAACTACTTCGATTTCACCGGTAGGAAGGTCCTTATTCTTGCTGGAGCGTTCACGAACCTCACCAACAACCTGTAACGTAGACTCCTTATTTACGGAATCAATAATTGCCATCATATCTTCTGTCTCGATGACAACCTGTGTGGTTCCATAAAAATCACGGAGTACCAAAAAACCAAGATTTTTACTTAC
>JAZUHV010000122.1:0-3025 GCA_045641925.1 Butyrivibrio sp. | reverse complement strand
GGCAAAGCCATTTTGGCAGAAGTTCTTTTTGGATGTAGTGATGATTGCAGCTTCCGGTTATGGTTTCTATAACTTTTACCGTACCAAGGATACTCTGGTAACAGACGTTATGACAGGCAAGTCCCTTGATCCGCTGCTCTTTTTCAGTTCATCCCTCTTTATTTTGGGATGTTCCCTGCTTTGCTTGCGCCTGATTCCGGCAATTGCCAATCTGGTCTATGCAATTCGTAAAAAGCGTATGAAACCGGCCGCCTATGCTTCCTTCTTAGAAATCATTCGCTCCGGCCAGAAAAAATATTTTATTATGACATTTTTGATGCTGACCGTAGCGCTCGGCATCTTTAATACCACGGTTGCCCGCACCATTGAGGCCAATGCAAAGAAAAACCAGACCTACTTAACCGGCGCCGATCTCCGTGTGCAGGAATATTGGCCAAACAACCTCTTATCTGTGCAGATAAACCCTGATTTACCTTTGGTCTATACCGAGCCGGATTTCGGAAAATACGGCTCTATAGCGGGTGTTTCCGCCATGGCCCAGGTATATACCGATAAGCATGCAGCCTTCTCATTAAACGGCAAGGATGTTGCCGCACAGGTTTATGGAATCCGCACCAAGGAATTTGGATTAACTTCCGCCGATTCCATTCCAAACGGAATTCTGGATGAGCATTATTTCAACTACCTGAATGCAATGGCAGTAAGTCCGGACTTCGTGCTGGTATCTTCCTCCTTCCGTGATGAGCTTGGATATAACATCGGCGATCCTATTTACTACTCTTCGCATGGTGCACCGCTCTCCGGAATTATCGCGGACTTTGTGGATTACTTCCCAGGCTTTGAACCGACAAGTTATACCTACAATTCCAGTGATGAGGTAACCTTAGAGAACCAATTTTTAATTGTCGGACATTTGTCCACTATCCAAAAGCAGGTCGGTATCCGCCCATATGAGGTATGGATTCGTTTTGAGAACCATAATACTGATCCATTTTATCAGTTTGTTCAGGACTACAATGTGTCCTTAACCTCTGTAACCGACTTATCTGACACCCTGGCAGAAATTCGCGAGGAGCCGCTCTTTGAGGGAACCAATGGTATCCTTACCATGAGCTTTATCGTTGTTCTGATTCTCTGCCTCGTTGGCTACCTGATTTACTGGATTTTATCTATTCGCTCCCGCGAGCTGCTATTTGGTATCTTCCGTGCCATGGGTATGTCCCGTGCAGAAATCATTCAAATGCTCATCAATGAGCAGATATTTGCCAGTGTTCTTCCGATTCTATGTGGAACAGGCATCGGCATCGCTGCCTCTAAATTATTTGTGCCAATCATTCAGATTGCTTACTCCTCGAATGATCAGGTACTGCCGCTCAGTTTGATTACACAGCCAAGCGATATGGTGCGCCTCTTCGCTGTAATTTTGTTTATGCTAATCATCGGCATCGTTGTACTCGTTCGTCAGATTTTGAAGATGAAGCTCAACGAAGCCTTAAAGTTAGGGGAGGATTAAAGATGGAAACCATGATTCAAACCAACAATTTATGCCGCTCCTTCCCGGTCGCAGGAGGAGAATTCTATGCCCTGCGTGATGTCAGCATTGAAATACCAAAAGCTTCCCTGACCATACTGCGTGGAAAGTCCGGCTCTGGAAAAACTACACTCATCAACCTTCTGGGTGCGCTCGATGAGCCAACCTCCGGAAGCATTACTTTCGGGGAGCATCATTATACGGACATGAATAAGGCCGCCCTGGAGCAATTGCGCCGCAAGCATATGGGCTTCGTGTTCCAGTCCGTATCCCTCATCCCTATGATGAGTGTTTATGAAAATGTCGAATTTGCGCTTCGTTTAAGCGCGTATGAGGGCAATTACGCCGAACGTGTAAAAGAATGTCTGGAGCTGGTGGGACTCTCCAAGCGAAGCAAGCACATGCCGCAGGAGCTTTCCGGTGGTGAGCAGCAGCGTGTGGCCATTGCCCGCGCCATCGCACACTTCCCGGAAGTCATCTTTGCCGATGAACCAACCGCAGAGCTTGACTCCGGCACCTCACGTTCAGTCATCAAGACCTTTAAGGAGCTTGTGGAAAGTCAGGGAATCACCATCGTCATGACTACTCATGATATGTCCCTGATGAATGAGGGCCATGGCATCATCACCCTGGAAGACGGAAAATTGATTTAGGAGGGACTATGAGCGATATTTCTCAGGAATCCAATACAATAGAAACCACCGCCATGGTCTATGCGGACCATTTGGTAAAAATTTATAAAACAGCGGAACTTGAGGTCCTTGCCCTACAGGGTCTGGATTTGACAGTGCAGCCAGGTGAACTGGTGGCAATCATCGGTAACTCCGGTAGTGGTAAATCCACCTTCTTAAATATGCTGGGTGGATTGGATACGCCAAGTGCAGGCCGCCTTTATGTGGATGGAAAAAATCTGTTTACCATGACCGAAGAGGAACTGGTCACCTATAAGCGCGACACGGTCGGTTTCGTGTGGCAGAATAACGGACGTAATTTGCTTCCGTATTTGACCGCATTCGAAAACATTATGACCCCAATGCATTTCACCTCTGAAAAGGCAAAAAAAGAAAAGGCTGCTGAGCTTTTGGAGCTCGTAGGCCTTACGCATAAAAAGAACTCTCGTCCAAAGGAACTCTCCGGCGGTGAGCAGCAGAGAATCGCCATTGCAGTAGCACTGGCCAACTCCCCTCGCCTTTTATTGGCCGATGAACCGACCGGTTCCGTAGACCGTAAAACAGCCGATTACATTTTGGACGTGTTTAATAAATTAAATCGTGACCTGGGTCAGACCATCATCATCGTTACACATGATGTAGCACTCTCCCGTCAGGTGGGACGTGTCGTTTCCATCAAGGATGGCCAGATTGCCAGCGAGCGAATTATGAAGCAGCAGTATGTGGGCGTCGATGCCAAGGACCTTCGAGACCTTGCCGGCGAGGAGCATGAATTGCAGGAAGAATATGCCATCCTTGACCGTGCAGGCCGCGTGCAGATTCC